>DATADI010000494.1:0-21241 GCA_036258615.1 Thermomonospora sp.
GACCACCGGCGGGCAGTTCCTGCTCGCGGCCACCGCCGTGGCGTTGCTGTGGGCCAACCTCGCCTCCGGCCTCTACCGCCGGGTCTGGGAGGCGGAACTGGCGATCGGTCCGCAGTGGCTGCATCTGGACCTGACCGCCTCTGCCTGGGTGGCCGACGGCCTGCTGGCGATCTTCTTCTTCGTCGCCGGCATGGAGGTCAAACGGGAACTGACCGTGGGCGAACTCGCCGGCCGGCGGGCGGCATGCTCGCTCCCGCGCTGGTCGCCCTGGCGGTCTCCGGCGGACGGGCGGCCGAAGACGGGGCGTGGGCCATCCCGGTGGCCACCGACATCGCCTTCGCGCTGGGCGTGCTGGCCCTGGTGGGCTCCGGGCTGCCGACCGGACGCGTGCTGTCGATGGAGTGAATCGTCGAGGGTCGACCCTGGTGGGTCACCGCGTGTGCCCGGACCAGGTCATGCGCGGAGCGGAGTAGTGGCAGGATTGCGTGGGTGAGGGCGAGTACCGGTGACATCGAGAAGGCGGTTGGTGTGTTGCGCGGCGGAGGCCTGGTGGGCTTCCCGACCGAGACCGTTTACGGTCTGGGCGCCGACGCCGAGCAGGCCGCCGCCGTCGCTCGTGTCTTCGAGGTCAAGGGGCGACCGCCCACCCATCCGCTGATCGTCCACATCGGTGGCGTGCGGCAACTGGGTGACTGGGTGCAGGACGTGCCGCAGGTGGCGCGCCTGCTGGCCGAAGCGTTCTGGCCGGGGCCGCTCACGCTCGTCATGCGGCGTGGTCACCGGGTGTCCCTGGAGGCGACGGGTGGTCTGGAGACGGTGGCCGTGCGGGTGCCCGACCACCCGGTCGCGCTCGGGCTGCTGTCGGCCTTCGGTGGCGGTCTGGCGGCCCCGTCGGCCAACCGTTTCGGTTCGGTCAGCCCCACCACGGCCGACCACGTCCGTACGGAACTCGGCGACGCCGTCGATTTCGTGCTGGACGGCGGGCCCTGCCAGGTCGGCGTCGAGTCGACGATCGTCGACCTCACGGGCGAGATCCCGACCGTGCTGCGGCCCGGCGGGGTGACGCGCGAGGACCTGCGAGCGGTGCTGGGACACCCGATCGCGGTCCACTCGACCAGCCGCGTCCGGGTGCCGGGCCAGCATCCATCCCACTACGCGCCGCGTGCCCGGGTCGTCCTGGTCGAGCCCGAGAAGGTCGTCGCCGAAGCGGAACTCGCGCAGGAACTCGGGCACCGGGTGGGCGTCATCGTCCCTGCCTGCTTCGCCGACGCTCCGGTGAAGGCGCACGCCGTGGTGGCGGTGCCCGCTTCGAATGCCGCCTACGCGCGCGAGCTGTACGGATTCCTGCGCGAGTTCGACCAGCGGGGCTGCGACCTGATCATCGCGTCCTTGCCGGAGCCGGAGGGACTGGGGCTGGCGATCGCCAACCGGCTCCACCGCGCCGCGGGACCCCGGCCCTCGTGAGCGACCGGCGCCGTTGGATGGTCGGGCCGCAGCGTCCACGGGGACACAAGTCGTGCGCCGTCGTGACGGTGCCCCGGGCCGGGGGGAGATCTGGCGCGGCCGTGACCCCATTGTGGGGTGGCTGGTAGCCGAGGAGACGCAGGCGGGGTCGTAGGGTACCGCCATGACCGATCCTCAGGCTGTGCGTGATGCCTTCGACATGCTGATGGCGGGTAACCGCCGGTTCGTCGCCGGGGCGCCCGAGCATCCCAACCAGGACGCGGCCCGCCGCAGCGAGGTGGCGCCGGGGCAGAACCCGTTCGCGGTGGTGTTCGGGTGTTCCGATTCCCGGCTGGCGGCCGAGGTCATCTTCGACCGCGGGCTGGGTGACCTGTTCGTCGTGCGCACGGCGGGCCATGTCATGGGGCCGGAGGTCCTGGGGAGCATCGAGTACGGGGTGAGTGTGCTGGGCTGCCCGCTGGTGGTGGTGCTGGGCCACGACTCCTGCGGCGCGGTCGCCGCCGCCCGGTCCGCGGTCACCGACGGCACGAGCGTGCAGGGGTTCGTACGGGACGTGGTGGAGCGGGTCACGCCCAGCGTGCTGGCCGCCCAAGCCGCCGGACACACCCGCGATGCCGACTTCATCGCCGAGCATGTCCGCCACACCGTCGATCTGCTCCTGGAGCGCTCCGGTGTCGTCGCCGACGCGGTGGCCGCAGGCCGGACCGCGGTGGCGGGCCTGTCCTACCGGCTGACCGAGGGGACCGCTCATCTGGTCACTGAACGGGGCCTGACGGCAGAGCAAGCGGGGCAGGTGAGTGCGTAACCGGACAGCCCGGCGCGCCGGCAACGCCCCGTCCAGGTCGGTTCAGCGACGGCGGTTCCAGAGAGGGTGCCTGGCCCAGCGGGTAGCGGGGCAGTTGAAGCCGCTACCTCCGCATTCGTGATGAGTGCCGACGAGGCTCGCCAACGCGGAAGCAGACAGGCGGTGCGCCATGGCCTCTCCGCCTGAGCGCACCTCCCTGGTCGTGTGCACCCCCGGTCGGCACCACGACGGCCGCCACATGCGCAAGGCATGGCGCCCGCAGCACAGCGACCTGCGAAGGCTCTTCTTCGACCGGCTCGAGGACGAACACCTGCGCAGCCTCGCCGACATCTGGGTACGGCTCGCCCCGGACGAGGAGGGACGTGCCGATCAGCACTCCTCGTGACCCACCGCT
This sequence comes from Thermomonospora sp., assembly GCA_036258615.1. GTDB lineage: Bacteria > Actinomycetota > Actinomycetes > Streptosporangiales > Streptosporangiaceae > Thermomonospora. Next base: position 2,664 of record DATADI010000494.1, read on the forward strand.
GGGGGTGTCACCCCCCGGCGGTCGCCCTCCCGGGCCCGGGGCGCCCGCATCCGGACCCCGGCGGAGCCGACACCACAGCAGCTGTCACCTTCGCCTCGGCCTGCTGCAGTATCGGGTCGTGTACCCACCGGCAAGTATGGCCAGGGCTGAGCGTCCGGGAACCGGCGGACCTGGCGCAGCCGCGTCTGAACGGGTTGGCGGCTCAACGTCAGGTCCTCGGCCAGGGCTTGGGCGAGCGCAGCGTCCAGGGTCCCGACAGGAGATGCAGGTGCAGGGGGTCAATGATGGCCAGCACCCGCCCGCTGGCGTACGGAGGCTCCGCGCACAACCCGACATGACCGGCGAAGGTGGCCAGGAATCCCGCGGTCCTCCCCCGGAGCCGCGGCGATGACCCTCTCCCAGCCCTGCTCCAGCAGCAGCGCATTGGTTGCGTTCGATGGTGATCGCGCCCGGGATCACCGCCGGCCGTCCGCTGGAGTCGCGGGCGGGTGCCCACCAGCCGAGCGCCGCGGGCGGCCGTGGCGGCGGCTTGGGCGGGAGACGACCGGCGCGCCCGGTGCGCACAGCGGCGAGCAGAATGCCGATGGTCAGGGGGCGAGGTTTTCCGCCGACATGGGTCGACGGGTGCTACTTGTCGGCCGTGCCGGATTTCCCGCTGATGGACTCCTGATAGATGTCGGCGTAGGTGCGCGAGTCCTTGATCAGGTCGTCGCAGAAGGCGGCGACATCGTTGCCGAGGAGTTCCAGGACTCCCCTGCCGCCCGCGACGCCCTCCTCGAAGAAATCGAGGATCTCTGAGAGCAGGTTCCCTTCATGCAGGTCGATCGGTCCGACCTTGAAGAGGTACCTCTGGATCTCCTTGTAGACGATCTGGTAGTCCGGCGGGAGCGCCTTGACCCGCGCCATGTGCGCCCGCCACTGCTTCTTGCCCTCGATGATGTCTCGGATGCCCACGTCAGACTCCCAGCCGGGCCAATTTCCTCGCGACGTTCCTGTTCAACTGCTCGCGCCACCGGTCGCGATGGCTTCGGGCCCCCTCTCCGCCGGCCAGCGCCGCGCAGAAGCCCTCGATGTCGTCACCCAGCGTCTCGTCGATGCTCTGCCCATCGGCGGCTGACTCTTCGAGCAGCCCCAGAGCATTGTCGAGAATCGGCATCAGGTTCCGGCCGGTGAAGTCTCCATAGGGGAACAGATGGCCCTTGATCTGCTCCCACGCCGCCCGGTGGTCGGCGGGCAATGCCTCGGCCCGGGCTTCGAACGCCTTCCATTCCCTGGTCAGGTCGCTGCCTGTCACGGTCTCCCAGAACTTCATCCGCCACCCTCCTTGAGCTTGTCGATCCGTGATGTGATGTACTCCCATTTCGCCCAGAACGTCGCGAGTTCCTCGCGCCCCGCGTCGTTGAGCACATAGAACTTGCGGGGCGGGCCCTGCTCGGACGGTCGTTTCGTCACCTGGACGAGCCCGTTCCTCTCCAGCCGCTGCAGGATGGTGTAGACCGTCCCCACGACGACATCGGTGAAGCCGAGGTCGTTCAGCCGACGTGTGATGGCGTACCCGTAGGTCTCCTCGCCGCCGATGATTTGGAGCACGCAGCCCTCAAGCGTGCCCTTGAGCATCTCCGTCATCTGCTTGTCCATGAACACCCCCTTCCAGCTACTCAGTGGCACTGACTACCGGTACAAAGTACCACTTACTACCGCCACTGGGTAGTCCGGACGCAGGCCGGGACCGCAAGCGTGTGGGGGCGGGCGGGTGGTCAGCCGACGATGGGGCGTTGTTCGGGGAGTTCGTAGCGGCGGGTGCGTTCACGCGGGGCCAGGGCGCTGCCCAGGGTGAGGGGGCCGATGCGGCCGACGAACGTCGACGCTGAGGACCACGCCCAGGGAGCGGTATGCGCCGGTGCGGTACGGGGCAAATGGGTCCCCCAGCGCCGTGAACGATGCCCAGGACGATGTCGGGTCACCCCGTCGCTGCGCCGACTCGCACGACCCCCAGAACGAACGCGCGCCGGGGGTAGGGGAACCCGCGCGAGCTCGTCTGCTGTGAGCGGCCCGTCAGCCAGGAGGAAGTGGCTTGAGGCCGGGTCGGTACGGAGGTAGTTCGTGTGGCGGGCGAAGTGGCCCAGCGTGTGGTGAGACAGCTCGGCAGGGAACGCGTCGCGAGTACACGCGGGCACCAACGTCGTCTCCACACCGTGCGCCGTGAGCAGGTGGTGCAGCATCGCGCCCTCCGCCGCAGCCGATGGAAGGTCGCGGGGCGGGTCGGTGACCACGAGTGCCCGCTCGACGGCCGGGTTCGCCGGAGCGGCGATCCGGGCTGCGCCGCGTCGTGGACGGCCGCGTCTGCGGATCAATGCGGGTGCGGAACGGGGTCTTGTCCGTGATGCTGGCGCGGTGAACGACGCGATCTCCTACACATGGCGCGCCCCCATCACCGACGAGGAGATGCTCGACCTCGTCAGACGCGAGGCTCGCGTCAACACCGCGGTATCGGCACAGCGGTCGTCCGTCTGGCCGTCGCCCACGCGCGCGCGGCGGGCTGCGAGTGGCTGCACGTCGACTTCGATCCCGCGCTGCGACCCTTCTACATCGATGCCTGCGGATTCCGCCCGACCGACGCAGGGCTGATCCACCTGCCTTCCACGAGCAGCCGACCAGAGGCCGAGAGGCCGCACCCCCGACGGTGACCCGGGCACGGCGGCGTCGAGCGACCCGCGTGGCAGTGAACCGCCCTAGGCCGGCCGATCACCAGGTGTTCCGGGATCGTCCCGAACACAGCGGCTTGATGATCGAACCCGGGGTCTACCGCAGTAGAGGGGGTGGCGGGGCACTCAGCGGTTCCCCGAGACATTCCCGCACCGTTCGAGGCGATCATCGCCATGACCAGCGAGGGCCGCACACGCCGCGGCGGCCGCCCCCCGGGGGCAGGGCACCAGGGATGCGAGCAGGACCATGACCTGCATGGACGCCGAGCGGTCTCAGCCGCTCTGGACGAGAGCGGCTGACCCGTGCTCGGACCCGATGCGGACGGCGATCCGGATCAGGGCGGCCAGGGGCAGGGAGCGGCTGTGGGGCGGCCAGGCGATGACCGTCGTCACGGATGCCGCGTCCAACACCGGCACGGCGGCCAGCCGCGGGTCCAGATGGGACCGGCACGAATCCGGCAGGATCGCCGAGGCCCGGCCGAGCGCGATGAGCTGCAGCAACTGCGCATGGTCCCGGACCTCGGGGCCGGGACCGGCCGGGTACCCGCCGTCGGGGCCCGGCCAGCGCGGCAGCGGCAGGCCGGGCAACGCGGCGACGTCGGCCGTCCGAAGGTACGGCCGGGTCGTGAGGGGGTGCCCCGCCGGCAGCACAGCGACCTGCCCTTCCGTGTACAGCTCCTCGGTGTCGAGCCCGGTCGTCGAGTCGAACGGCTGGTGCAGCAGCGCTACGTCGGCCCGTCCGTCGCGCAGCAGCCGTTCCTGCTCGCCGGGCTGACACAGCAGCACGTCGACGGTCGCCGCGCCGGGTTCGGCGGCGTAGGCGTCGAGCAGCTTCGACAGCAGTTCGCCGGTGGCTCCGGCCTTGGTGACCAGGACCAGGCCCGCGCGGCCGGGCACGGCGCGGCGGGTGCGGCGCTCGGCGGCGGCGACCGCGTCGAGGGCCGCCCGTCCCTCGCGCAGCAGCACCATCCCGGCCTCGGTCAGCGCGATGGTGCGGTTGGTGCGGTCGAGCAGCGTCACCCCGAGCCGCCTTTCGAGCCGCTGGATCGCCCGCGACAGCGGCGGCTGGGCGATCCCGAGCCGCTGCGCCGCGCGTCCGAAATGCAGCTCCTCGGCGACGGCGACGAAGTAGCGCAGCTCCCGGGTCTCCATGGCCTCACGATACCCGGCGGGTATCACGGGCCACCCAGGCGGTGTTGGAGGTCGCGCCGGGCGGGCGGACAGGATCGTGGCCATGAGCGAACAGAGGATCGCGCTGGTCACCGGCGCGAACAAGGGAATCGGATACGAGATCGCCGCCGGGCTCGGCGCCCTCGGCTGGCGCGTCGGCCTCGGCGCCCGGGATGAGCAGCGCCGGGAGGCCGCGGTGGCGAAGCTGCGCGCGGCCGGTGCGGACGCGTTCGGCGTGCCGCTCGACGTGACCGACGACGCGAGCGTGGCCGCCGCGGCCCGGCTGATCGAGGAGCGCGCGGGCCGGCTCGACGTGCTCGTCAACAACGCCGCCATCACCGGCGGCGTTCCCCAGGAGCCCACCCGGGTCGACCCCGGCACCGTGCGGGCCGTCGTGGAGACCAACGTGATCGGCGTCATCCGCGTCACCAACGCCCTGCTGCCGCTGCTGCACCGCTCGGCGTCGCCGCGGATCGTCAACATGTCCAGCAGCGTCGGCTCGCTCACCCGGCAGACCACCCCCGGGGCCGAGACCGGCCCGATCTCCGCCGCCTACGCGACGTCGAAGACGTTCCTCAACGCCGTCACCGTCCAGTACGCCAAGGAGCTGCACGGGACCGGAATCCTCATCAACGCCGCCTGCCCCGGCTACTGCGCGACCGACCTCAACGGCTTCCGCGGCGTCCGCACCCCCGAGCAGGGCGCGGCGATCGGGATCCGGCTCGCCACCCTGCCCGACGACGGCCCGACGGGAAGCTTCTTCGAGGACGCCGGACCGGTGCCCTGGTGACGGGCGGCCCCAGAGCTGCAGACGTCTTCTGAGGACCCTGCTTACGACTCCTGACATCGCCACCGGGCGACCTGGAAGGGACACCGACGCGTCCTCAGCACCTGCTCACGTCGGCGGCCCGGCCGACCAGACCACCGGCACCGGAACCCCGGGTCGTGGAAGGGCCGCCTTGGAGGAGGGGGTAGTCGGTGTAGCCGGTCTCGCCACCGGTGTAGAACGTGGTCTGGTCGGGCGCGTTCAGGGGCAGGTTCCGCTGGTAGCGACGGACCAGGTCGGGGTTGGCCAGGAACGGCACGCCATAGGCGATGAGGTCTGCGCTGCCGCTGCGCACCGCCGCCTGCCCGCGAGCGAGGTCGTAGCCGTTGTTGGCGATGTACACGCCCGGGAAGCCGGCCCGCAGGGCGCGGTAGTCGACCGTGCGCGTCCTGGTCATCATGTCGCCCTCGAGGATGTGCACATAGGCCAGGCCGCGAGGGGACAGACGGCCGAGAAAGTCGGCGAAGTGGGTCTGGGGGTCGGTGTCGGCCATCGAGTTGAAGCTGTTCTCAGGGGTCAGGCGCACCCCCACGCGCCGGGCCGGCCAGATCGTGCACACCGCGTCCAGGACCTCGTTCAACAGGCGCATGCGCCCCGTGGTGCCGCCGCCGTAGCGGTCGGTGCGAAGGTTGCTCCGGTCGCGTAGGAACTGGTCGATGAGGTAGCCGTTGCCGCCGTGCACCTCGACGCCGTCGAAGCCGGCCTGCTCGGCCAGTGCGGCGGCGCGCTGGAACGCCGCGACGACGGCGGGGATCTCCTCGGGCGCCAGTTCGCGGGGCGTGACGAAGTCCTGCATGCCCGTGTAGGTGACGGCCTGGCCGGCGGGTCGCACCGCAGAGGGGGCGACCGGTGCGGCGCCCTCCAGCAGGGTCGGATGGGAGATCCGGCCGCAGTGCTGCAGTTGCACGAAGATGTGCCCGCCCTGTGCGTGGACCGCGTCCGTCACCCGCCGCCAGCTCCCGGCGTGGTCATCGGTGTGGAGCCCGGGGGTGAAGGCATAGCCCACGCCCTGCGGCGAGACCGTGGTGGACTCGGCGATGATCAATCCGGCGGTGGCGCGCATCGTGCCTGCGTTCTACAGCAATGCAGGGCCTCACACGGACAGAGGGAGTCTGCAGCGTTCTCTCCGGTCGGCCCCTCCATGGCGGCTGGGCCACGTTCGGGAGGAGCACGCCGTGCACGAGATGATCATTCGGTTTCAGGCGGAGTCATCGGCTCTCCCCCGGCGCGCTGCTCGGCGAGTTCGGTTGCTCAGCCGATCACGAAGACGTCAATGGCTCTCCCGTTCTCCAGGGGTCGGCCCTCGAGACCCCGCGTGACCGGCAGGTGTGACAGACTCGGCCCCGGCGGGGTTCTTGGCGCGTTCTGGCGGCGAGCCGATTCACGCCGCCCGCCTGCGGCTGGTGGCGTCCGCAACCTGGGCGCGGTTCATCGCGGCTCGGGTGCGGCGTGTGCCCGCGGACGGCGCCGGGTCACCACCGGGGGATCAGCGGGGTGTCCGGTTCGTGCCGGCGCCAGGCTTCGGTGAGGCGGGTGAGGCGGGCGGGGAAGGCGATGCCGCACACGGTTGCGATCTTGCCGCCCGTGATCTCGAACGCCACGGCACCGACGACCTGGTCGCCGAGGACGAACAGGATGGCCGGGTCGCCGTTGACGAGCGCGTGGTGGACGGCGGGCGTGCCGCCGGTGAAACGTCGTTTCGCGGCTGTGGGTTTGAAGCCGGCCCGTGCGACGGCGGCGATGCGCTGCGGAGTGTTGTACTGCAGCAGCGCCTCGGTCAGGCCGGCGCCGTCGGAGATCGCGGTCGCGTCGTCGGTGAGGAGCGCCACCAGCCGTTCGGTACGGCCGGAGGAGGCGGCGGTGAAGAACTCCTCGACGATCCTGCGGGCGGAGGCCGGATCGACTTCGCCGCCGCGGCGGCGCGCGGCGGCGATGCGGTGCCGGGCCCGGTGGAGGTGCTGCTGGCTCGCGGACTCGGTGATGCCGAGGATCTCGGCGATCTCGGCGTGGCCGTAGGAGAACACTTCGCGCAGGACGTAGACGGCCCGCTCGTGGGGTGACAGGCGCTCCATGAGGGTCAGCACGGCCAGGGAGACCGATTCGCGCTGCTCGAACGTGTCGGCCGGGCCGAGCATCGGGTCGCCGTCGAGCAGCGGTTCGGGCAGCCAGGTGCCGGCGGTGCGTTCGCGGCGGGCCTGTGCGGAGCGGAGCCGGTCGAGGCACAGGTTGGTGACGACCTTGGTCAGCCATGCTTCCGGCACCCTGATCCGCTGCCGGTCGGCCGCCTGCCAGTGCAGGAACGCGTCCTGCACCGCGTCCTCGGCGTCGGCGGCGGAGCCCAGCAGCCGGTAGGCCAGGGAGGCCAGCCGGTTCCGGCTGGCCTCGAACCGGCTGGTGTCGAAGCGATCCGTGGCGGCGCTGTCCACGCGGACCACCCTAGGCGGCCACGCGGTCGCCTTCGCGGCGGGACGCATCCGGCGCGGCGGCCACGCGGCGCCTGCGCCTGGGCAGGCCGAAGGTCGGGTGGACAGTGGCCCACAGCGACATCCTGAGGATGCCCGCCTTGATCCGCGCGGCGTTCCGGCCGCCCCGGTACCTCGGCTTCGCCTGCCCCTCGTCGTCGACCATCTGCAGGATCCCGTCCCGCCGCCCGAGGCTGATGTGGTTGTAGGTGTAGACCAGCTTGGTGTTCGCGACCTCGCGGCCGGTCAGGCGTCCCACGATCGCCTCGATGGCCTGCCGGCCGGTGTAGCCGGCCGAAGCGCAGGACATCGGCAGCGGCCGGCCGTTGTCGCCGATGGCGTAGGCGCTGTCACCGATGGCGTAGACGTTCGGGTGCGAGACCGACCGCATGGAGCGATCGACCACGATCCGACCGTTCTCGGTGACTTCCAGTCCGGCGGCGGCGGCGATGGAGTCGACCGCGAACCCGGCCGTCCACACGGTCGCGTCGGACACCAGGGCGGTACCGTCGGCGCACAGCACCCGCGTCGCCTCGACGGCCTCGACGCTGGTGTGCTCCACGACGGTGACGCCCAGCCGTTCGCAGGCCCGGCGCAGGTGGCCGCGGGCCCCGGCGGACAGCCGGGCGCCCAGCTCGCCGCGGGCGACCAGCGTCACCGACAGGCCGGGCCGGGACTCGGCGATCTCGGTGGCGGTCTCGATGCCGGTCAACCCGTCACCGACGACCAGCACCCTCCCGCCTTCGCCCCGCCTGTCGAGGCCGTCTAGGCGCTCGCGGAGGCGCAGCGCCGAGGGCCGGGCGGCGACGTCGAAGGCGTGTTCGGCCGCGCCGGGGACGGTGCGGACGTCGCCGTGGCTGCCGAGCGCGTACAGCAGCGTGTCGTAGCCCAGCTCGCCGCCGCCGTCGGCGTCGGCCACGGCGACGATCTGGCGCTCGGGGTCGACGGCGGTGACACGGGCCAGGCGCAGTCGTATCCCGGTGCCCGCGAAGACGTCGGCGAGCTGCGGGGCCTCGACCTCCCGGCCGGCCGCGAACTGGTGCAGCCGCATCCGCTGGACGAAGTCCGGCACGGCGTTGACCACGGTGATCTCGGTGTCCGCCGGGGACAGCCGGCGGGCCAGGTTCCCGGCCACGTACGCTCCGGCATAGCCGGCGCCGAGGACGACGATGCGGTGCTTCATGTGATGCTCCTGTCGGTTCGCCTGCTCTCGGTGACTTGAGCGGGACAGCACCCCGATTGCTGACAGGAACCCCATGTGGCATGGACCACAGAGCGGCGTGCGCCCGGCCCGCGGCCACGATCCGCTCAGCGGGCATGCCGTGGCCTCCCCTACACCGATCGGGACGAGCCCGGCCGTCCTGTAGGTGGAGGAGGGCTGGACATCGGTGGTGCCTCGGCGAAGCCGCGTGGCGGGCCACAGATTCTTGGCGAGGATGTCTATCGACGATATACGTTCTAGGCCAGATAGCATATCGTCGGTATATGGCCGAGGTTGATGAAGAGGTGTCCGCCCGGCGGACGCGAGCCCGGATCATGCAGGTGACGGCGGAGCTGCTGACGGCGTCACCGACCGGCAGGGTGTCCAACCGGGAGGTGTGCGAGGCCGCCGGTGTCACGCCGCCGACCCTGTACCACCACTTCGGCGACAAGGACGGCCTGGTCCAGGCGGTGATCAGCGACGCGTTCGAGCGGTACCTGGCGCGCAAGGACGACCTCGGCACCACGGGGGACCTCGTCACCGACCTGCGGCGTGGCTGGGACTCGCACGTGGCGTTCGGTGTGGACAACCCCGCGCTCTACGAGCTGATGTACGGCCGGCCCGGGGTGGGACGGGCCTCCCCCGCCGCAGCGGCAGCGCGGTCGCGGTTGCTGGCCTTCATGCGCCGGCTGGAGAACGCCGGGCGATTGCGGGTGCCGGTGGAGACCGCGACCGACGTCGTCCAGTCCGCCGCCATCGGCGTGACCCTGCACCTGGTCCGTGCACGCCGTCCCGCGTCCGATCCGGTGGTCGCGATCACCCGCGAGGCGGTCATGGGCGCCGTCCTCGCCCCGCCCCCCGCCTACGGGGAGGCTGCCGCCTCACCCGAGGTCGCCACTGCCGCGGCCCGGCTGCGGGAGGTTCTGCCCCGGGGGCCGGTGGCCGGCCTGAGAGCCACGGAAACGGCGCTGCTCCATGACTGGCTCGACGTACTCAGCACCCCATGACCCGGGCACCGGGGGCCACCGGTCGCGACGCCACGGCGGCCGGCGCTGCTCCATGACATCCGAGGAGTCGAAGCATGTCCCCATCCACGCAGGCCATGACCCAGGCCCGGATCGAGGAGATCCTGCAGACCATGGCCGACGGCTTCCGGCAGTCGCTGCGTTCACCGATCCTGCATACTCCGGCGGAGTTCGACCTGGACCACGAGGACGTCGCCTTCCCGTCCGAGGACGGCGTGCCGCTGGAGGGCTGGTTCATCCCGGCGGCCGGATCCGACAAGGTCATCATCGCGAACCACCCGCGCTGGTTCAGCCGTTCCGGGCTTCCGTCGCACCTGGAGCCGTGGCGGTCGCTGGCCGCCGCGACCGGCAACGACTTCGAGGTGAACCTCGTACCGGACTACAAGATCCTCCATGACGCCGGCTACCACGTGCTCGCCTACGACCTGCGCAACTTCGGCCACAGCGGTACGGCCAACGGCGGGATCTTCACCGTCGGGCGCTTCGAGTCCCGGGACGTCCTCGGCTCGCTGCGCTACGTCCGCAGCCGCCCCGACACCGCGCAGATGAGGATCGGCCTGTTCAGCCGGTGCGTGGGCGGCAACGCCACCATGTTCGCGATGACCACGAACCCCGAGGCGTTCGAGGGGGTCCGCTGCCTGGTCTCGCCCCAGCCGATGTCCAGCCGCGTCGCGGCGGAACGGGCGCTGGAACGACTCGGAATCCCCGCCCACCACATCGATGACCTGGACGAACGCATCAGGCTGCACACCAGCTTCAGGCTGCGGGACCTCTCGCCGGTCCCGTGGGCGAGGAACGTCATGATCCCGACGCTGCTCTACCAGGTCCGCGACGATCTGCACACCCGGCCCGACGACGTCCAGGCCATCTACGACAACATTCCCATCGCCGACAAGAAGCTGTTCTGGATCGAAGGAACGACACGGCGCTGGGACGGATACACCTACTTCCAGAAGGACCCGGCCCAGATGCTCGACTGGTTCGACACCTACATGCGGTGACCCGCCTGGCGGCCCCCGCGCCCCGACAGCGGCCGGCGGGCGACGCAAAGATCGCTACCGGGGATCTCCTGGGGTGTTCGAGCGCGGATGCCGGCGGACGAGTCTGAGGGAGGTCAGGAGGCCGACGGTGAAGGCCAGGGAGCCGATCACCAGTGTGAGGGCGGGCGGGGACGGGCGGGCGGTCGTGAGGTGGCCGACGGCGGACGTGCCGAGCCAGCCGAGGGTGGCGCAGCTGAGGCCGCAGGCGATCCGGCCGGTCCAGACGGGGACGGCGTGGTCGGACCTGGTCCACAGGGCCATGGTCGCGAGCAGGAGCGTCACGGCTCCGAGGGCGGCGATGACGGGGGGTCGCAGGGACGGCGGCAGCGGGGGCCGGTACTGGAGGGCCTGCACGGCGGCCAGCGTCATCAGGGCCGCGCCGATGATCGCCGTCTGCAGGAGGTTGAGGCGCTCGCGGCGCAGCGCGGCGGCGGCCTCGTCGGCGCGGACCTCCTCCCGCCGTTCGTCCAGCGCGGCTTCGACCGCCATCGACAGGGCCGCGAGCACGTCGTGGACGCGTTGCGCGGCGGCCTCCAGGTAGTGGGCGTCGTCGGCCAGGCGCTGCGCGAACCACTCGGCGAGGGCGCGGTCGTCGCCGAACAGGCCGCGGTGGGCGGGGGCGTGGGCGTTGGACACCGCGATCTCCACGGTGCGGGTCATCTCCGCGAGCCGGGTGCGGACCTCGACCAGACCGGTCGACCGGACGGTCTGGGCGGCCAGCCGGGCGCGGACGTCGAGCAACGCGGCCGGCGCCGGGGGCTCGGTGAGCAGGACGCGGCGGGCCTCGGCCACGGCCGCGTCGGCGTCGCGGCCCACCGACGCGACGTGGCGTTCCTGGTCGTACCGGTCCCGGACGCGGAGCTGGTAGCGGATCTTGGCGATGTGCAGCAGGTAGCGGGCGAACGGCGGCAGGCCGTCGTCGCCGCGGCTCCACAGCCAGGCGTCGGATTCGGCGGAGCGGCCTTCGTGGCTCAGCGCCACGATCCGGCGCAGTCGCCGGTCGTCGGCGCCGCCGGCCGTCTCCCACAGGGTGGTGTGCCCGTCGACGATGGCGGGTGGTCCGAGCGCCGGGGTGCCGGGCACGCGCTCACCGACCTCGCCGGTCGGCCTTCCGGCGGCCGCGAAGATCCTGGTCTCCCCGAACGCCCGGTCCCCTGCGGACGGGATCGCCGAGGTCCAGGCCGACTCCAGGTCCGCCCAGTCGTCGCCGGCGAGCGCGGCCGACAGGACCAGGACGTCCCGGTGCCTGCGGACGATCGCCTGGCGCCGCCGGTCGGCGGTCTGCCTGGCCGCCACGGCCCCCGCGCGGGGCAGGTCACCGGGCAGGTCCTCCGGCAGCCCGAGGGCGGCGACCGGCCGGTCCATGCCGAGGGCGGCGGAGCAGGCGTCCCAGGCCGTCCGGAGCGCGTCGCGGGCGTCGTCGGTGACGAACAGGTGGACGACCAGCGCCTGGTCAGTCAGCGTCGCGGTCATCGTCCGACTCCAGGTCGTGGATGAGCCGGTTGACGCGTTCGCGGATGTCCTCGGGGGGCGGGACGGCGGGGTCGTCCCCCAGCCGGGTGCGCAGCCGGATCGGGCCGGAGAACGCCAGCGAGTCCTGTGCCTCCTCGATCCGGCGCCGGTCACCGCCGGGCAGGGCGCGCGCCAGCTCGTCCAGGGCCTCGGCGACGCCCGCCCAGGCCGCCTGGGTCAGCCGCCATTCGAGGACGTCGGTCAGCTCGGCCACGAGCGTGGAGGGAACGGGGCGGCGATCGCGCATGGGCAGATCGTACGGTCCGGTCTCGATGGTGTCTCAGGGTCCGTAGTGGAGGAACGCGCCCCACAGCCCGGCCCGGCGGGGATGGCGTTCCCGGGCACGCCGGATGACCTGGTGCAGGGCCAGGGGGGCCCGCGCCACGTCGACCCTCCCCCGGCGGGACAGCTCCTCGTACACCTCGTCGGCGACCCGCGCGGCGAACCGGTCGGAGACCGGCCACAGCGTGCCGATCACGTGCGGGAAACCGGCGAGCTGGCACGCCGCGGTGATGTGCAGCGCCTCGTCGACCAGCGTCGGGACGCCGCCGGCGGTCTCACAGGCGGACAGGTAGGCGAGCTGCGCCCGGCCGAGGTCGTGACGGCCCAGCTCCAGGACGGTCAGCGGCCGTTCCGCATGGTCCCAGAGCACCAGATGCCCCTGGGACGGCTGACCGGGGTCGGCGGCGGCATGGCACGCGAAGTGCGCGACACGGTGTGATCCCAGGGCGGCCAGGACCCGGTCGCGGGTCGCCTCCGGCCCGCCGAGCACGGTCGCGTCGGGGAAGCGGCGTACCAGGTCCTCGGTCTCGGCGCGGACGCCCGGCAGCGGATCGGCGCCGGGCGCGTCCGGCACCGACACCACGACGAGATCCCGGGAGTCCGGGCGCCCGGAGACGGGACGGCCGCGCGCGTGGCGCAGGGCCCTGATCGTCGGCGTGTAGGAGCTGACGACCCGGTCCAGCACACTGCGGGCTCCGTCCTCCCCGTGGTGGCCGGCGGCGTGCAGCGGGAGCAGCGCCAGGGGCCCGGCGGCCGACCACCAGACGCGGGGCCACCGCCGGCCTCGGGGCGGGCCCGACAGGCCGAGCGCCTCCAGGACCGGGCCGGTCACGGCGTCCCAGAGCCAGCCCAGCACCTCGGACAGGTCGCCCAGGGAACGCTGCCGCTCCCAGAACGTCTCGATCCGGGCGACGAGCGCCGCCGGTGTCAGCTCCGGCAGCGGCACTGCCCGGACGTCGTCGGGGGTGACGAGGAGCGCGTCGCTGCCGTACCGGCTCACGTTGACCACGGCGATCGGGCCCGGCCGCGCCTGCTCCAGCAGCGACGACAGCGACGGCGAGCCGAGGAAGTCGGCCCAGCCGGGCGCGGACCTGATCTCCTCGAGGAGGTCCTTCCACTCGCGGGCGAGCCGGACCCTGGTCTCCTCCGTCCCGGCACCGCCGGGGCCGAGACGGTCACCGAGCCGGTCCCGGAGGCGTTCGAACCGGTCGGCCAGGTCCGCGGAACGGCCGCGCAGCGCGGAGACGTCACCGCGGTCGTCCAGCGCCTGCGCCAGCAGCACGCCCCGGCCCTGTTCCAGCAGGAGCAGGGCGCGGTCCAGGTCGCCCGCCCGTAGGGCGCAGGCCGCACCGTCCGCCGCCAGCGGCCCGAGACCGGTCAGGCCGTACTCCTGGTCGGAGCGCGACAGGTCGCGGGGCGCCACGGCGGGAAGCAGGTCGACGCCGAGCGCGAACGCCCGTGCCGCCTCGGCCCAGTCGCCGTTCTCGGCGACGTGGGCGCCCCACACCCCCGCGGCGCGGACGCGGAGGACCGGCGCGGCGGTGGCCGTCTCCACGATGCTCCGTGCGGTGGCGATCACCTCGTCGCGCGTTCCGGGGTCCCCCAGGCGCCGGTGGCGCTCGATGAGATGGGCGAGCAGGTTCGTGAGCCGCTCGGCCCGCGCGGCACCGTACGGGGTCGTCTCGACGGCGTGGCGGCTGGCGGCGACGGCGTCCTCATCGGCCCCGTCGTCGGACAGGGCGGCGCCGTAGTTCGCGAGGTACAGCCCCCGGTCGTGGTAGTCGGGCGGGGTGAGGTCCACCGCGCGGCGCAGCAGCTCGACCGCCTCGGCGCGGGCCGCCGCGTCGCCGGTCTCCCGCGACCACAGCCGCAGCGCGAGCCCCAGGTTGGTCAGCGACCCGACCCTGTCCATGATGTCGGCCGGCTCCCCCGCCACCGCCCGCCGCCCGGCGTCCACGGCCTCGTGGAGCAGGTCCGGCTCCCCGGTGCGTTCGAACAGCAGGCGGCAGGCGTTGGCGAGGTTGGACAGCAGGGCGGGCAGGTACGGCGAGTCGCCGGAAAGGAGCGCGACGGCGCGCCGGGCCTGCCGGGCGGCCTCGCGCAGCGCCGCCAGGTCACCGGACGTCGCATAGCGGTTGATCAGCGCGTTCCCCAGGTCGCTGAGGGTCAGCGCCAGGGTCTGGGGCGGGGCGGGGCGCTCGGCCGCCGTGCGCAGGGTGTCGACGGCGTCCGCCAGGTCGCCGAGGTCGCCCCGCCGCTCGTACCGCAGGCACAGCAGCCGTCCGAGCAGCCGGTGTCCCTCGGCGAGGTCGGGGAACTCCGCCGCGAGCCGGCGTGCGACGGCGACGTTCTCCTCCAGCACCGCGCGGGAGCCCGACCGCCGGTAGCGGCGGTCCAGCAGCGTGCTGAGCGTCAGCAGCCGTCCGGGCAGGACGGCGACGGCCGGCGGGGTCGCCGCCACCGCCGCGCGCTGGAACGTCAACGCCTCGTCCAGCAGGTGCCGGTCCCCGGTCTCGTCGTACCGCTGGGTCAGCGCGGCGGCCAGGGCGGACAGGTGCGCGGCGCGGTTGGGATCGTCGTCGTCCTGCTCCTCGACGGAACGGCGCAGCAGGGCGAGTGCCTCCTCGAAGACGGACGGGATCCCGCGCAGGGAGGACTGGTCCCACAGGGCGGTGCCGAGGTTGTGCAGGCGGGTGGCGGCGTTCGGGTCTCCCGGGCGGGTGTCGGCGACGATCCGCCGGAGGATGCCTATGGCCTCGTCCAGCGGCTCGGCGTTCCCGCTCAGCCCGGCGACGATCCGCAGCGCGGCGGCCAGGTGGCCGAGGTGGCCGAGCCGGTCGGGGTGGTCCGCCGGGACCGCGACCGCGCGGCGGCCCACGGCGACCGCCTCGGCGGCGGACCCGGCGTCCTCGGTGTGCCAGGCGTGGGCGCGCAGCGTGGACGACAGTGCGTCGAGGACCGTCGCCTCCTCCGCCGTTCCGGGTTCGACGGCCTGCGCGACCCGCCGTAGCTCGGTGATCGCCTCGGCGAGCGTCCCGGGCCGTGCGGTCAGCTCCCCCAGGGCCCGCAGGCCCGCGCCCAGCCGCCAGCGGTTCCGCCAGTCCTCGTCCGGGGCGTCCGGGGTGCCGGCGACCTCCCGCCACACCCGCACCGCCTCCTCCAGCGCGGCCAGGTCACCACCGGCCTCGAACGCCCGGTCCAGGACGACCGCCAGGTTGCGCAGGTGGACCGGCCGATGCGGATGCGCGTCCGGCAGCACCTCCGCGGCGGCGCGGAACATCGCGACGACCTTGGACAGCAGCGCCGGGTCCTGGTACGCCTCGTACGCCTCCAAGGCCCGCACGCCCGCGAGATGCCAGGTCATGGCGTCCCTGCCGATCCGGTCGTAGCCCGCCGGGTCGAAGGGGCCGCCGTCGGAACCGCCCACCGGACCGGCCTGTTCCAGGAGGTGCTCGGCCATCTCCTGCGGCGGCATCGGCTCGGGCACGTCGCCGGAGAACTGGATCATGCCGCCCTGCAGGACGAAGACCCGGGCGGTGGGCCTCGCCGCGACCGCCGCGCTCAGCACGGTGAAGAACCGGACCCGGGCCTCGTCCGGGTCCGGTTCGCAGACCTCGAGCCACTCGTCGGCCTCGTCGCCGATGAGCACCAGGTGACGGTCGGTGCCGTCGAAGTGGCCGGTGACGACCTGGGCTCGCAGGGTCCCTCCGGGGAGGCTGAACGGGCCGTGCGACGCGGGCTGTTCGGCGGTGGCGCGCAGTGCGTCCAGCGCCAGCCACTCCTCATCCGCCGCGTCGTCGGCGTGATATCGCAGGACCAGATCGGTGGAAGGCTGATCGTCCGGGGTGGGAAGGCGGAGGACCAGCCAGGTCGAGAAGGCGTCGCCGTCGGGATACGCCCGGTCGATGAACGACATCACGTCCGCGAACCGGGCGCTGTTCGGGTCCTCCCCCACCCCCAGCAGCAGGGCCTGCCTCTCGGGGAAGAGCGAGACGACCCGCCTGATCCGGCCGCGATGCTCGCCGGTCAGCACGAACGCCGACCGGCCGCCGAGCCGCACCGGTTCGCTCGCCGCCGGACGGCCCAGCCGGCCCATCGCCGCGCGCCGTCCCCGCAGCAGGCGGTCACGCTCCGGCGCGTCGGCGGGGAAGGCGGCCAGCGCCGCGTCGAAGGCCCTCACCGCCCGCGCCGCCAGACCGCCGTCGGGAACGGCTCCCCGATCGTCGTACGGCGGCGGGAGCATCTCCAGCAGGATGAACGCGTACGCCCAGAGCGCGTCCAGCGAGACCCGACCGTAGGGCAGCACGTCGGCCTCCACCACCCGACGGTAGGCCGTGGCCGCCGCTTCCAGGTCGGGCCGACTGCCGGTCCGTCCGTGGCGCGACCACAACGACCGGCCGAGGTTGAGGGAGAACATCACCTCGTCAAGGCTCTGGTCCGGAGCACGCGCGACGGCCTCCTCGAACAGCTCGATCGCCCGGTCCCGGTCCGCCCCTTGCGAGGTGGCCTCCGCACGCAGGTCCATCGCGATCCCGAGGTTGTTGAGCTGGCGCGGCGTGCCGCCGTCCGGGTCCAGCCGGACGGCCTCCTCCAGCGCGGCGATCGCCTGGTCCAGGTCGGCGCGGTCCCTGGTCCGCTGGTACCGGACGCGGAGCGAGTTACCGAGGTTGCCGCGGAACAGCCCGTCGCCCGGCGCGTCCCGCACCGCCGACCGCAGGAACCCGATGGCCTGGTCCAGGTCGTCGCCCTGGTCGGTCAGCTCGAAACGGTCCTGGAAGGCGGTGGCCAGGTTGTTCGCCCGGTGCGCCCTGACCGACGGGTCCTGGACCGGCGCCTCGTACGCCGCCTTCAGCACCTCGACCGCGCGCTCGGCGTCGGCCCGCGCCCCGGTCAGCTCGAAACGCAGCCGCAGCGTCAGCCCGATCGCCGTCATCACCCGGGGGAACTCACGGTGGTCCGGGGAGATCAGCGCCGCGCATTGCTCGTACCCGTCCACCGCCCGGCCGAGGGAGTCCGCACGGCCGGTGAGCCGGTAGTGGCCCTCCCAGGCGGCTGCCAGGAAGTAGACGTCGGCCTCGCCGTCGGCCAGTTCGGCCAGTTCCCGCGCCACCCGTTCGGCGTCACCCACGAGCCGTACCAGCTCCGCCAGCGCCCGGCCGTCACCGCCCGTGAAGATCTCGCCCACCAGCCGGCCGAGCGGCTCGGCCTCTTCCTCGGAGTCCCCCGGGGCCGTCATGCGGCCATTGTCCTGAGTCGTCACCGTCCGCACCAGGATCAGTCGCCCGCCGAAGCGTCCACGGGGGCGGCGCGCAGCCGCGTGCCGCCCCATCGAGCACCTGGTCGTCGCCGCAAAGAACACCGGCGAGGGACCGGACACGATGCCGTGAGAGCCTCCTGGAGGCCGAGCCCGCCGACGTGGTGTCCCTGCCCTGCGACGCACCGTTCCTGCTGATCTACACCTCCCGGTCGACCGGCAAGACGGGTCGTGGGTGCCCGGCGCGGCGGAGGATCATCGGGAGGGAAAGGGAAGTGGCGCTGCGGGTGATACGTGTGCGTCCGCCATCCGCGCCATGGAAAGGCATCACATGACAGGGGATCCCCCGCCCCGCCCGGCCGAGCGTTTCGACGAGGTCTTCGACGCCTACTTCGCCGAGATCCACCGGTACGCCGCCAAGCGCCTCGGTCAGGACGCCGCCGCCGACGTCGCGGCGCAGACGTTCCTGGAGGCGTTCCGGCACCGCCGACGCTACGACCCCGAACGGGCGGGCGTGCGCACCTGGCTGTACGGCATCGCGACCAAGGTGATCGGCAAGCACCAGCGGGCCGAGACGCGGGCGCTGCGGGCACGGGCCCGCCTCGGGGCCGGGCGCGCCGCCGAGGAGCACACCGAACGGGTCGACGCGCGGGTCAGCGCCGAGGGCCTGCGCGGGGAACTTGCCGGGGCGATCGCGGCGCTGCCGCGCGGGCAGCGCGACGTGCTGCTCCTGGTCGCGCTGGCCGACCTCACCCACGAGGAGGTCGCGGCGGCGCTGGGGATCTCCTACGGCACGGTCGGCTCCCGGCTGAACCGTGCCCGAACCACGTTGCGCAAGGCGCTGGGCGGGACCAATCCGATGCTCACTTTGGAGGAACAGCATGGATGAGGTGCGGATGGTCCGCGACGCCTATCCCGAGCCCGCCGCGCCCACCGCCCGGGAGATCGCCCAGGCGAGGGCGCTGCTGGACGCACCGCCGCGCCGTCCGCTGCCCCGGCTGCGGTGGGGGCTGGGCAGCGTGGCCGCGGCGGGCACGGCGGCGACCGTGGCGATCGCGCTCGCCGGGGCGAACACGCCCGCGCCGCCCCGTCAGGTGACCC
>DATADI010000495.1:0-2579 GCA_036258615.1 Thermomonospora sp.
CGGCGCGCTCGGCTCCCTCATCGCTCGCCACCTGGTGGCCGAGCACGGGGTGAAGCATCTGCTGCTGACCAGCCGCCGAGGCGAAGCCGCCGAAGGCGCCACCGAGCTGAAGGCCGACCTGACCGCCCTCGGCGCAGACGTGAGGATCGCGGCCTGCGACGTCGCTGACCGTGCGGCCCTGGCCGAGTTGCTCACCAGCATCGAGCGCCCGCTGACCGCTGTGGTGCACGCCGCCGGAGTCCTGGACGACGGAGTACTGACCTCGCTCACTCCCGAGCGCCTGGACACCGTCCTACGACCCAAGATCGACGCAGCCTGGAACCTGCACGAACTCACCCACGACCTCGACGCGTTCGTCCTGTTCTCCTCCCTGGCAGGAACACTCGGCAACCCCGGACAAGCCAACTACGCCGCCGCCAACACCTTCCTGGACACCCTCGCCCACCACCGCCACACCCACGGGCTTCCCGCCACCAGCATCGCCTGGGGGCCGTGGAGCGACGGCGACGGCATGGCCGCGTCCCTGGACGCCACCGGGCAGGCCCGGATCGGGCGCGCCGGTGTCGTGCCGATCGGCGGCGAGGAGGGTGTGGCGCTGTTCGACACGGCGGTGCGGTCCGGCCGTCCGCTCGTGGTCGCGGCGCGTTTCGACCGGGCGGCACTGCGGGCCCTGGACGGTGACGTGCCCGAGGTACTGCGCGGCCTGGTCCGTACCGGAGGACGGCGGGCGGCGACCGGTTCCCTGGCGCGGCGGCTCACGGGCGTGCCCGAGGCCGAGCGGGAGGGCGTGGTGCTGGAGCTGGTCCGGGCCTCGGTCGCCGAGGTGCTGGGGCACGGGACGCCGGACGGGGTGAACACCGGGCAGGCGTTCAAGGACCTCGGGTTCGACTCCCTGATGGCGGTGGAGCTGCGCAACCGGCTGAACACCGCGACCGGGCTGCGGCTGCCCGCCACGCTGGTCTTCGACCACCCGACCTCGGAGGTCCTCGCCCGGCACCTCACCGAGGAGCTGACGGGCACGGCCGGTGAGGCCGCCCCGGCCGCGCGCACGGCCGTCGCCACCGAGGACGATCCGATCGCCATCGTCGCCATGGCCTGCCGCTACCCCGGTGGTGTCCGGTCGCCGCAGGACCTCTGGCGGCTGGTCACCGAGGGCGTGGACGCCATCACCGAGTTCCCCGCCGACCGGGGCTGGGACGTGGACGCCCTGTACGACCCCGACCCGGGGCGGGCCGGGAAGACCTACACGCGGCACGGCGGGTTCCTCCATGACGCCGCCGGTTTCGATCCCGGGTTCTTCGGCATCAGCCCCCGCGAGGCCCTGGCCATCGACCCGCAACAGCGGATCCTGCTGGAGGTCGCCTGGGAGGCCGTCGAACGCGCCGGGATCGACCCCACCGGCCTGCGCGGCAGCCGTACCGGGGTCTTCGCGGGCGTCATGTACGACGACTACGCAGGACGGCTCCTCGACCGCCGACCGGACGAACTCGACGGCTATGTCGGCACGGGCAGCGCCGGGAGCATCGCCTCCGGCCGCATCGCCTACACCCTCGGGCTGGAAGGCCCGGCCGTCACCATCGACACCGCCTGCTCCTCCTCGCTGGTCGCCCTGCACCTGGCGGCACAGGCGCTGCGGAACGGCGAGTGCGACCTGGCGTTGGCGGGCGGGGTCACCGTGATGGCGACGCCGAGCACGTTCGTGGAGTTCAGCCGCCAGCGCGGTCTCGCCCCGGACGGGCGCTGCAAGCCGTTCGCCGCCGAGGCCGACGGCACCGCGTGGGCGGAGGGCGCCGGGCTGCTGCTGGTCGAGCGCCTGTCGGACGCGCGGCGCAACGGGCACCCGGTGCTCGCGGTGCTCCGGGGCAGCGCCGTGAACCAGGACGGCGCCAGCAACGGCCTCACCGCCCCGAACGGACCCTCCCAGCAGCGCGTCATCCGCCAGGCGCTCGCCGCCGCCCGGCTGGCCCCCGGCGAGGTGGACGCGGTGGAGGCGCACGGCACCGGGACCCGGCTGGGCGACCCGATCGAGGCCCAGTCCCTGATCGCCGCCTACGGGCAGGGCCGCCCGGCGGACCGGCCGCTGTGGCTCGGCTCGGTCAAGTCCAACCTCGGGCACACCCAGGCCGCCGCCGGGGTCGCCGGGGTGATCAAGATGGTGGAGGCGATGCGGCACGGCGTCCTGCCGCACACCCTGCACGCCGCCGAACCGTCACCGGAGGTCGACTGGTCGGCGGGCACGGTCGCGCTGCTGACCGACCCGGTCGCGTGGCCCGAGACCGGACGGCCGCGCCGCGCAGGCGTGTCGTCCTTCGGGATCAGCGGGACGAACGCGCACGTCATCCTCGAACACGTCCCGGCCGACGTCCCCGACGACCGTTCCGACAGCGCTGCGCCGGTGGTGTGGCCGCTGTCGGCGAAGTCCCCGGAGGCGCTCCGCGACCAGGCGGTCCGGTTGGCCGGTTCCGTGGACGGCCGGCGCCCGGTGGACGTCGGGTTCACGCTGGCGACGGCACGGACGGCGTTCGACCGGCGCGCGGTGGTCGTGGGCACCGACCGGGACACCCTGACGGCGGGGCTGG
>DATADI010000496.1:0-6141 GCA_036258615.1 Thermomonospora sp.
CCGTCAGGCGGCCTCGTCGTGCGGTGTCTCAGTGGTCGGCGCCGACGAGGTCGGGCGGTACCCGGACCCCGGCGGCCCCCTCCTGGTTGTGCCGGTCGGCCCAGGTGGTCAGGGCCGTGCGGCAGGCGTGGTCCAGGTGGCGGAGCCCGGACAGGTCCAGTTCGATGTGCCGGTCGCGGGGCAGCGCCTCCAGGGTGTCGAGCATCTTGGGCAGCCGCAGGAAGGTCGCGTTGCCGGTGAGCGCCACGTGGATCGGGCCCTCCCCGTCGTCGGCGACCTCGAAGTGGACGTGCGAGGTCTCCCACGCCGTCTTGACCACCGCGAGCAGCAGCCCCAGCAGGACGCCCTCGAACAGGTTGAGCGTGACGACGGCGACGGCGGTGCAGATCAGGACGACCGCCTCGCCGCGGTGCCGCCGCCACAGCGGCATCAGCCGCGCCACCGGGATGAGCTTCCAGCCCGCGTGGACCAGGACGCCCGCCAGCGCCGCCAGCGGGATGAAACCGAGCGCGGCCGGGAACAGCGCGGCGAACAGCAGCAGCCAGACGCCGTGCATCACCCGGGACGCCTTCGTCCGGGCACCCGCCTGCACGTTGGCGGAGCTCCGCACGATCACGGCGGTCATCGGCAGCGCGCCGAGCGCACCGCAGACGGTGTTGCCGACGCCCTGCGCCAGCAGTTCCTTGTCGTAGTCGGTGCGCGGCCCGTCGTGCATCCGGTCCACGGCGGCGGCGCTGAACAGGGTCTCCGCCGAGGAGATCAGGGCGAGCGCGACGACGCTGCCGATCACCCCGACCTCGGCGAGCCGGGCCAGTTCGCCGGTGCCCGGCGGCTGGATCACCCCGAGCAGCCCCTGCACGTCCAGGGTGGCGACGGGCAGGTCGAACGCGGCGGTCGCGACGACGGCCAGCAGCACCGCCGCCAGCGGTCCCGGCAGCAGCCGCACCTTGGCGGGCAGCCGGGGCCACAGCACCAGCACGACCACGGTGGCCACGCCGATCGCCACGGCGGCGCGGGACCCGGCGGAGGCGAAGGCGTCCCCGGGCAGCTCGACCAGTCCGGCGATCTTGCCGAGCCCCGATCCGGGGGCGTCGGTGTCGGCCATCGCGTAGACCTGGCTGAGGATGATGGTCAGCCCGATCCCGGCGAGCATGCCCTCCACGACGGCGACGGAGATGGCGCGGAACCAGCGGCCCAGCTTCAGGGCCCCCAGCAGGAGCTGCAGCAGCCCGGCGGCCAGCACCAGGGTGCCGAGCATCGGCAGCCCGTACCGGTGCACGGCCTCGAACACCAGCACGGTCAGCCCGGCGGCCGGGCCGCTGACCTGGAGGCTGCTGCCGGGCAGCAGCCCGACGACCAGGCCGCCGACGATGCCGGTGACCAGGCCGAGTTCGGCGGGCACTCCCGAGGCGACCGCGATGCCCACGCACAGCGGCAGCGCCACCAGGAACACCACGAGCGACGCGGGGAAGTCGTGGCGCAGGTCGGCGGTCTTCACGAGGCCCCTCACAGCGGCGGGAAGGTGTCGTCGGAGGAGCGGTGCGCGAGGACCCGCCCGGTGTGCACCTCGTAGAACCAGCCGTGCAGGCCGAGGCGGCCCTCGTCCAGCCGTTCGCGGACGGCCGGGTACGCGCGCAGCCGGTCGAGCTGGGCGAGCACGTGCCGCTGGATGGCGTGGGACAGGTCGCCGTTCTCGGCCGCCGGCGGCTCGGCCGCCTGCGACAGCCAGCGGCCCATGGCGGGCACCGCGGGCAGGTCGTCGCCCTGGACCAGGGCGTTCACGGCGGCGCACTGGGAGTGGCCGCAGACGATGATGTCGGCGACCCCCTGGCCGCGGACGGCGAACTCGATGGTGGCGGCCTCGCCGGTGGGCCGGTCGAGGCTGTAGGCGGGCACGATGCCGCCCGCGGTGCGCAATTCGAACAGCTCCCCGGGCCGCGCGCCGGTGATCAGCGACGGCACCACACGGGAGTCGGAGCAGGTGACGAACAACGCGAACGGGCTCTGGCCCGCCGCGTGACGGTCGAGCCGCTCGCCCTGGGCGGCGGCTCGTGCGGGGAACGACCGGGCGTGCTCGATGAAAGTGCGCATGCGAAATTCCTCCAAGGGCGTCGGGCCGTGCGGGACGGCGGACGCGTCGATGGAGCGGACGGAATGTTCCGGGGTGGGATGACCGGCGGCCCCGGGCACTGCGGACCGGGGGCCGGGGGTCTACCGGGGCGGGCGCCCTGTCAGCGCCGCAGCACCTGGAGCAGCAGGGTCCGGGTCCCCGCGGGCCGTCGTTCGGTACAGCGGGGACGACCGTGGAAGCCGCGCGGCGGGGCGATGGCCCAGGCGCGCGGCACGTCGAGGAACGACGTGGTGCCGCCGTCGGGCATCTTGACGGGACGGAAGCCGACCTTGTCGCAGCGGGGCCGGGCGTGACCGGTGCCGGGTTCCTCCTGGACCGGCCCGTCCTTGGGGCACACGTTCTGGACGAGGTCGGCGGTGAACACGTCCGCCGGGACGGGGAGCGCGGCCGGGACGGCCGGGGCGCTCACCGGGATGACGCGCTCGTGGCCGGTGTGCGGCGACAGGCCCAGGGCCAGGAGCAAGCAGGCGCTTATCAGCCCGACCACGGCGACGGCGGCATGCCGGTACGTCCCGCGCCGCGCCACCACCGCTCCGGCCCCCCTCGACTCAGTCGCTGGAACCGAGAGTAAAGGGCCGGACGCCGTTCGAGTATGACCTCAGGCCAAAATGTGCACGATTTCATACTCATCCGCACACACTGCGTTACCCTCGCTCCGGTGACGGCGTGATGTCAATCCGGCGGGAGTGGCACGGTCCGAGTTACGGACAGGCAGAAATGCGTCCCGATGAACGCTACTTCGTCGGGTTGGCTCCGGTATCCTCGCCCCCGGCCGGATTGTTGCCATATGGAAACTATGCTGGGGCTTCGAGCGCCGGAGGCCGCACCGTAGGGAACGGTGCAGGGCCGGCCGTCGGCCGGAACACTGGACGAGGTGGGGTCATGGGTGAGGCGGCGGGACGGCGGACGAGGGCCGGCGGCGGCATCGGCGAACCGGAGCTGCGGCAGCTGCTGGCCGGGCTGACGGCGGTGCGGGACGGGAACTTCGGCACCCGCCTCCCCACCGACGCCGACGGCCTGATGGGCGAGATCGCCACCGTCTTCAACGGCATGGTCGACCAGCTCGACCTGTTCACCTCCGAGGTCACCCGGGTCGCCCGCGAGGTCGGCACCGAGGGCCGCCTCGGCGGCCAGGCCAAGGTGCACGGCGTCTCCGGCACCTGGGAGGACCTCACCGACTCGGTGAACGCCATGGCGGGCAACCTCACCACCCAGGTCCGCGACATCGCGCAGGTGGCGACGGCCGTGGCGCGCGGCGACCTGTCCCAGAAGATCGACGTGGACGCGCGCGGCGAGTTCCTCGAACTGAAGAACACCGTCAACACGATGGTGGACCAGTTGTCGTCGTTCGCCGACGAGGTCACCCGGGTCGCGCGGGAGGTGGGCAGCGAGGGCCGGTTGGGCGGTCAGGCCGACGTCAAGGGCGTCTCCGGCACCTGGAAGGACCTCACCGAGTCGGTCAACGTGATGGCCGACAACCTCACCGCCCAGGTCCGGTCCATCGCCGAGGTCACCACGGCGGTCGCCAAGGGCGACCTGTCGCAGAAGATCCGGGTGGACGCGCGCGGGGAGATCCTGGAGCTGAAGGAGACCATCAACACGATGGTCGACCAGCTCTCCGGGTTCGCCGACGAGGTCACCCGGGTCGCCCGGGAGGTCGGCACCGAGGGCAACCTCGGCGGGCAGGCCATCGTCCGGGGCGTGTCCGGCACCTGGAAGGACCTCACCGACAACGTCAACGTGATGGCGTCCAACCTCACCGGCCAGGTGCGGTCCATCGCGCAGGTCGCCACGGCGGTGGCGCGCGGCGACCTGTCGCAGCGCATCACCGTGGAGGCCAAGGGCGAGGTCGCCGCGCTCGCCCAGACCATCAACACGATGGTCGACACCCTCTCGGCGTTCGCCGGTGAGGTGACCCGGGTGGCGCGCGAGGTCGGCACCGAGGGCATGCTCGGCGGGCAGGCGCAGGTCCCCAACGTCGCGGGGACCTGGAAGGACCTGACCGACAACGTCAACTTCATGGCCAACAACCTGACCAACCAGGTCCGCAACATCGCCCAGGTGACCACCGCCGTCGCCCAGGGCGACCTGACCAAGAAGATCGACGTGGACGCCCGGGGCGAGATCCTGGAGCTGAAGGAGACCATCAACACGATGGTCGACCAGCTGTCCGCGTTCGCCGCCGAGGTCACCCGGGTCGCCCGGGAGGTCGGCAGCGAGGGCCGGCTGGGCGGGCAGGCCGAGGTCGAGGGCGTGTCCGGCACCTGGAAGCGGCTGACCGAGAACGTCAACGAGCTGGCCGGGAACCTCACCCGCCAGGTCCGCGCCATCGCCGAGGTCACCAGCGCCGTCGCCGAGGGCGACCTGACCCGCTCCATCACCGTGGACGCCTCCGGTGAGGTCGCCGAGCTGAAGGACAACATCAACGCGATGGTCCGCTCGCTCCGCGAGACCACCCGCGCCAACCAGGAACAGGACTGGCTCAAGACCAACCTGGCCCGCGTGTCCGGCCTGATGCAGGGCCACCGCGACCTGTCGGAGGTCGCCACGCTCATCATGGAGGAGCTGACCCCGCTGGTCGCCGCCCAGTACGGCGCGTTCTACCTCGCCGACGACGACGAGCTGCGGCTGATCGGCTCCTACGGCTTCCCCGAGGACGACGACCCGGCGGCCGAGGCCCGGCCCACCCGGTTCCGGCTCGGCCGGTCGCTGGTCGGGCAGGCGGCGCGCAGCCGCCAGCCGATCGTCATGGAGGACGTCCCGCCCGGGTACGTCACCATCACCTCCGGGCTCGGCCGGGCCGCCCCCGCGACCCTGGTGGTGCTGCCGATCGTGGTGGAGGACCAGGTCCTCGGGGTGATCGAGCTGGCCTCGGTGCACCCGCTCACCCCGGTCCGCCGCGACTTCCTCGACCAGGTGATGGAGACCATCGGCGTCAACGTCAACACCATCATCGCCAACGCCCGCACCGACGAGCTGCTGGAGGAGTCGCAGCGGCTGGCCGCCGAGCTGCGCGCCCGCTCCGAGGAGCTGCAGATCCGGCAGGAGGAGCTCCAGCGCTCCAACGCCGAGCTGGAGGAGAAGGCCGCCCTGCTGGCCACCCAGAACCGCGACATCGAGACCAAGAACCTGGAGATCGAGCAGGCCCGGCAGGAGTTGGAGGCCCGCGCCCAGCAGCTGGCGCTGGCGTCCAAGTACAAGTCGGAGTTCCTGGCCAACATGAGCCACGAGCTGCGCACCCCGCTCAACAGCCTGCTCATCCTGGCGCAGCTGCTGGCCCAGAACCCGACCCGCAACCTCACCCCCAAGCAGGTCGAGTACGCCGGGATCATCCACTCCGCCGGGTCCGACCTGCTCCAGCTCATCAACGACATCCTCGACCTGTCGAAGGTGGAGGCGGGCAAGATGGACGTCTCGCCCGAGTCGGTCCCGCTGCGCCACCTGCTCGACTACGTGGAGGCCACGTTCCGGCCGCTGACCACGCAGAAGAGCCTCAGCTTCAAGATCTCCACCGCGCCGGGGCTGCCGGTCGAGCTGCTCACCGACGACTCCCGGCTGCGGCAGGTGCTGCGCAACCTGATGTCCAACGCGGTGAAGTTCACCGAGACCGGCGGCGTGGAGCTGCGGATCGAGCCCGCCGACCCGGCCGAGCTGCCGCCCGCCGTCCGCGCGCACGGCCAGGCCGTGGCGTTCCGCGTCGTGGACACCGGCATCGGCATCGGCGAGCACCAGCTCGAGTCGATCTTCGGAGCGTTCCAGCAGGCCGACGGCACCACCAGCCGCAAGTACGGCGGCACCGGCCTGGGCCTGTCCATCAGCCGGGAGATCGCCCACCTGCTCGGCGGCGCGATCACCGCCACCAGCACGCTCGGCGAGGGCAGCACCTTCACCCTCTACCTCCCGGTGGCCCGCCCCGACTTCGCCCCCGCCGACGGCGGCGCCCCCCGCGCCGAGCGGACCGGCGTGGAGCCCGCCCCGGAGGTGCCGGTCCCGGCCGCGCCCCGCCCGCG
>DATADI010000497.1:0-4743 GCA_036258615.1 Thermomonospora sp.
CACCGGCGAACCCAGGGGCGGCGTACTCGGACCCGAGGAACGAGCCCCGGAATCGTAGGGGCGCGAGCCCGGTGCGCGGCTCCCCCGCGCCGGGGTTCCCTGGGAGCCCGGCGAGCGAGCGCCGGGACGGGACGCGCTGTACGCCGAGGGGCTCGGCGACTCACCCCGATCCGCTGGGCGGGGCCCGGAACGGAACGTGTCGTCCGCCGCCGTGCCGAAGGGCGGCGTGCCCGAGCCCGGCGAGCCGCTGCCTGGGGGGAACGTGCCGCGTCCCGGAACGCCCGGGGGGCGCGCACCGGGCCGTGCGGAGCCCAGGGGGGAGCCCAGGGGTGGCGTGCCCGGAGCGGGGGCGGGGCGGTCGGCGGGCGTGCGCGGAGGGAGCGGGGGCCTGCCGCGGCCGTCCGGGGCGCGCCGGGGATCGCCGGAGCGGGGCTCCGGGCTGCGGCGGGGTTCCGGGACGCGCTGGGGGCCGGTGGCGGGCCTGGCCGGGCGGGGGCCGCCGGGGCGGTTCCGGCGCGCGCCGGGGTCGTCGTTCCTCACGTGCCGGGAGGATAGTCGCGGCACGCGGGCCCGGCGATCAGCCCGTCCTCCGGGACGGCAGCAGCTGGAGCCGCGCCCACACGAAGTCGCCGGGCTTCTCCACCGCCAGGCTGACGTCGATCATCTCGTTCAGGTTGGCGGGCTGCGCGCCGCCGGTCCGCTGCACCCACGCCATCACCGCGTAGTGGCCGTACGCCTGGGCGTAGGCGGCGCTGAACCCGCGCCCGAACTCGCCGGTGCCCGGCGCGGGCAGCGGCCGGACGAAGCCGGTCTCGGCCGCCGGGTTCAGGTCGCGGATGATCTGCTCGGCGCCGGCCTGGTCGGCCAGGTTGATCGCGACGAACTGGCCGACGTGGCGCTTGTCACGGCTGACGTAGGAGCCCCGGACCACCTGGTTGCAGCCGTGCCTGCGCAGGTCCTCCTGGAACCGGGCGCCCCAGGTGACCGCCATGCAGTCGGCGGAAACGTCCGAGTCGGCCAGGGTGAGGACGTGCGAGCGGTACGTCACCGTCCGGTGCGACGGGGTGAACACCTCGCCCTCGGTCAGCGGGCGCGGGTCGGCGGTACGGCGGCCCAGCCGCGCGGTGTCCCGGTCGGTCATCGACGGCGTGTAGACGGTGGGCAGCACGTCGGACTGCTTCGCCGCGCCGCCGGCCTTCCCGTCGTCACCGCCGCCCATCACGACGAACGCCGCCGCGACCGCGACGGCCGCGACCGCCACCCCGACGGCCGCTCCGATGAGCGGCTTCCTCGACCTGGACGGCCGGGACGACCGGGAACGGTCGGCCGGGAAGAAGTCGTCGTCGTCAGCTTTACGCGTCGTCATGCGTGAGCCCGATTCGCTCACTTCGCCTCCGGTTCGCGGACGTGGATCACCAGCGGTGAGCTTATCGGCACGGGCGGCCCCGCCGTGCCGAAAAGGCCGTTACGACCGCTTCCCCGCCGGGATTCGCGTCCCACCCCACGGGACTCCCACCCGGCCCCTCAGCCGCCGTCCTTCACGACCCCGGCCTCTCCGGCCCCTCCATCGCCGCCCTCACCGCTCCCCGCCCGCACCCGAGACAGACTCGCCCCGCAGCTCCGGGCCCGTGGCGGCGTCCTCGCCGGCAGCGTCGTCGGCCACCCGAGCTCAGGCCCGCCTTCTCTCCGGCGCCCTCGCTGGGAGTCACCGCTCCGGCTTCACCTCGGCCACCGGCTCCGCGCCCATCACCGACGCGGTGTCCGCTCCGCCTCGGGCTCCTCCGCAACCGGCTCGGAGGCAGCCTCCGCCTCCGACTTCGCCGCCTCAGGCTCCTGACCGACCGGCTCGGCCTCGGGCTCCTCCGCGACCGCGGCAGCCTCCGGCTCCTCAACCACCGGCTCGGCGTCGGCTCCCGCCTCGGGCTCCTGCGCAACCGGCTCAGGGGCGACTTCGGGCTCCTCCGCCGCAACCGCCTGGGGAGCGGTCTCAGGCCCCTCGGCCACCGGCTCGGCGGGGGTCTCGGCCTCGGGCTTCTCAGCCACCGGGTCGGCGTCGGCTCCAGCCTCGGGCTTCTCCGCGACCGGCTCGGGGGCGGCGTCCGTGTCGGGCTCCGTCCCCGCGACCGGCTCGGGCTCCTCGGCCACCGGCTCGGCGGGGGGCTCGGGCTCGTCCGCCGCGACCGGGGCGGGGGCGGCCTTGGGCTTGTCGGCGGTCGGTTCGGTGTCGGTTCCCGGCTCGGGCTCGTCGTCCGCGAGCGGCTCGGCGGGGGTGTCGGCCGTCACCGAGGTGGCGGTGGACTTGGGCTTCTGCTCGGTCGTCGTCGGTTCGGGCTGCTCGGAGGTGGGCAGGGCCGGGGCGGTGGGGTCGTCCTCGGCGCCGCGGACCTTGACGGGCTCGGGGCCGGTGCGGGTGCGGGCCAGGTAGAGGTAGGCGACCGCGCCCGCGAAGACGACGAGGGAGGTCCAGTCGTTCAGGCGGAGCCCGGCGATCACGTGGGCCTCGTCGATGCGCAGCCACTCGATCCAGAACCGGCCCACCGTGTAGCCCGCGACGTACAGGGCGAAGGTGCGGCCGTGGGTGAGGGAGAAGCGCCGGCCCGCCCAGATCACCACGAGCGCCAGGGCCACGCACCACAGCGACTCGTACAGGAAGGTCGGGTGGTAGGTGGCGACGTCGGCGTAGCGGGGGTCGGTGACGTCGGTGCCGGGGATCTTCGGGCGGTGGGCGGGGTCGATCTCCAGCGCCCACCAGGTGTCCAGGGGCCGCCCGTACAGTTCCTGGTTCCACCAGTTGCCCCAGCGGCCGATGGCCTGGGCGAGGGCGATGCCGGGGGCGACCGCGTCGCCGAGCGCCAGCACGGAGATGCCGCGGCGGCGGCAGCCGAGGTAGGCGCCGAGCGCGCCGAGGACCACGGCGCCCCAGATGCCGAGGCCGCCCTCCCAGATCTGCAGCGCGCGGCCCGGGTCGCCGTCCTCGCCGAAGTACCGCTCCCAGTCGGTGAGCACGTGGTACAGCCGCCCGCCGACCAGGCCGAACGGCACCGCCCACACCGCCACGTCGATGACCGCGCCGGGGGTTCCGCCCCGGGCGGTCCAGCGCCGTTCGCCCAGCCAGACCGCCACCACGATACCCAGGATGATCATGAGCGCGTAGGCGCGGAGGGGAAGCGGCCCGAGATGCCACACGCCCTGGCTCGGGCTCGGAATCGTCGCAAGCGGAAGCGGCTGCATGAGCGTTGACGTTACCGCCTCCGGCGGGCTGGCACGGACGGTCTGGAGGACCTCGATCACCGCCCCGCGTCCCGCACCGCCGCGCGCAGCCCGTCGGGCGTGAACACGGCGTTCTGGTCGAGCCTGCGGCCGTTCAGCGTCACCCACGGGGTGCTCTGCACACCGGCCCTGCCGGCGGCGGCGTTGGCCTGCTCCACCTGGGCGCTCCTGCCGTTCCCGGTCACGCACCGCTCGAAGGCCGCGCCGGTGATGCCGACGTCCCTGGCCCAGGAGATCAGGTCCTGGTTCTCGAAGCCCGTGGCGTTCTCGGGGCCCTGCTCGTCGAAGAGCTTGTCGTGGTAGGCGACCCACTTGTCGGCGGGGGCGCAGAACGAGGCGTTCAGGGCGCGCAGGGAGTTGCCGCGGGTGGGCTCGGGCGCGTCCCGGAACAGGGAGAACGGCCGGTAGACGACCTTGACGCGGCGTTCGGCGGCCAGTTCCTTGACGGTGTCGCCGGTGGCGTCCTCCATGCTCTTGCAGGCGGGGCACTGGAAGTCCTCGTAGATCTCCAGCACCGGCGCGGTGACCCCCGGCTGCGCCACCACCACCGACCCGTCGGCCTGCCGGGTCGCGGGGGCCTGCGCGCCCTCGTACCCGTCGCCGGAGTCGCCGCCGCGGACCAGCACGACCGCCACCACCACGACCGCGATCACCGCGACGACGCCGAGCGTCACCGCGAGCGCGCGCCGCCGCCGGGCGCGGACCGCCTCACGGGCCCGCTCGGCCGCCAGCCGTTCCCGCGCGCTGCGCCGCCCATCTGCTGTGCCCATCACTCCCCCGATCTGCGTTCTCGCAGGTCAGGCTAGCGGTGCGGCGGCGCGGGAACGGTGAGGCGCGGCCCGTCAGGACTTGGAAGACGGGGTGGTCGTCGCGGTGTTCGGGGCGGAGGTGACCGCCTCACGCAGCGCACCCGGGACGAACGTGACGTTCTGGTCGAGCTTGCGGCCGTTGAGCGTGACCCACGGGGTGCTCTCCACCCCGGCCTTCTGGGCGGCGGTGTTGGCCTGCGGGATCATCGAGTTCTTCTGGCCGTCCTTGACGCAGGTCTCGAAGGCGGAGCCGGTGATGCCGACGTCCTCGGCCCAGGAGATCAGGTCCTCGTTCTCGAAGCCGATGGTGTTCTCCGGGCCCTGCTCCTTGAACAGCTTGTCGTGGTAGGCGACCCACTTGTCGGCGGGGGCGCAGAACGAGGCGTTCAGGGCGCGGGTGGAGTTGCTCTTGGTCGGCTCGGGGGCCTGGAAGAACAGCGAGAACGGCCGGTAGACGACCTTGACCTCGCCGGCGGCGGCCAGTTCCTTGATGGTCTTGCCGCTGGCGTCCTCGAACTTCTGGCAGGCGGGGCACTGGAAGTCCTCGAAGACCTCCAGCACCGGCCCGGTGACCCCGGGCCTGGCCATCACGATCGACCCGTCGGCCTGGCGGGTCAGCGGCGCGGTGGCGACCGCGGCCTCGCCGTCGTCGTCGCCGCCGGAC
>DATADI010000498.1:0-3924 GCA_036258615.1 Thermomonospora sp.
GGCGGGCGGCGTGACGTGGCCGTTCACAGGGCCGCCGCAGGACGACGGGGCTGCCAGGGAATAACCGGGCGTCTCCGGATGGTAGGCATTAGCGGGCCGAACCCGCCGCATCCCCACGATCCGGCCGTACGCGCCCGTTCCGGGTCCACCACCCGATAGGAGGACGTAGTGCCAGCAGGGCCACCAAGGGTCGAACCTCACATCCTGCGCGCGGGGATGGGGGTGCTGTGGGTCGCGATCAAGGCCGAACCGGTCGTCTTCACCCTGTCGGTGCTGGCCAGCGCCCTGTACGCGGCGATGACCGTGGCCAGCGCCTGGGTGCTGGGCCGGGTCACCGAGGAGGTGGTGCTGCCGGCGTTCCGGGAGGGCGACACCACCGCCGGGGCGCTGACCGGCGGCGCGCTGGCGATCGTCGGCGTGGCGGTGCTCAAGGCCCTCGGGGTCGCCGGGCGGCGGTTCTTCGCCGGGCTGATGCAGTACCGGATGCAGGCGCGGTACCGGCGGGCGGTGACCCGCCAGTACCTGCGGCTGCCGCTGGCCTGGCACCACCGGCACCCGACCGGGCAGCTGCTGTCGAACGCCAACGCCGACGTGGAGGCGTCCTGGGCGCCGATCGCGCCGCTGCCGATGGCGGTCGGCGTGGTGTTCATGCTGCTCGTGGCCGCCGTGTCGATCGTGCTGGTGGACCTGACGGTGGCGGTGGTGGGCTTCCTGGTGTTCCCCGCCATCGCGCTGATCAACGTGGTCTACCAGCGGCGGCTGTCGCCGTTGGCGGCGCGGGCGCAGCAGCTGCGCGCCGAGGTCAGCGAGGTCGCGCACGAGAGCTTCGAGGGCGCGCTGGTCGTCAAGACGCTGGGCCGTGAGCACTCCGAGACCGAGCGGTTCGCCGAGCGGGCCCGCGCGCTGCGGGACGCCAACGTGGCGGCGGGCCGGATTCGGGGGCTGTTCGACCCGCTGCTGGAGGCGCTGCCCAACCTCGGGGTGCTGGCGGTGCTGCTGGTCGGCTCGGTCCGGCTGGAGGCCGGCGCGATGACCGCGGGCGACCTGGTGAACGTGGCGTTCCTGTTCACGCTGCTGGCCTGGCCGATCCGGGCGCTGGGCTGGGTGCTGGCGGAGGTCCCGCGCAGCGTCGTCGGCTGGAACCGGGTCCGCGCCGTGCTGGACGCCGACGGCTCCCTGCCGTTCGGTGAGGACGCGCTGGACGGCGACGGGCCCGCCGGGCTGGAGGTCCGGGAGGTGCGGTTCGCCTACGAGGACGCCGACGGCGACCGGACCCCGGTGCTGCACGACGTGTCGTTCGCCGCCGAGCCGGGCCGCACGGTCGCCGTGGTGGGGCCGACCGGGTCGGGCAAGTCCACGCTGACGAACCTGCTGGTCCGGCTGGTCGACCCGGCGGGCGGAACGGTGCTGCTGGACGGGGTGGACGCCCGGGACGCGCGGCGCGGCGCGGTCGCGGCGACGGCGGCGCTGGTGCCGCAGCAGACGTTCCTGTTCGACGACACCGTGCGCGGCAACGTGACGCTGGGCGCCGACATCCCCGACGAGCGGGTGTGGGAGGCGCTGCGGCTGGCGCAGGCCGACGGGTTCGTGGCGGCGCTGCCGGACGGCCTGGCCACCCGGGTCGGCGAACGCGGCGCGACCCTGTCGGGCGGGCAGCGGCAGCGGCTGGCGCTGGCCCGCGCGGTGGTGCGCCGCCCCCGGCTGCTGGTGCTGGACGACGCGA
The DNA here is from genome assembly GCA_036258615.1 of Thermomonospora sp. GTDB lineage: Bacteria > Actinomycetota > Actinomycetes > Streptosporangiales > Streptosporangiaceae > Thermomonospora. The sequence goes on from DATADI010000498.1 coordinate 1,724, forward strand.
CCTCCAGCGTGGACCCGCAGGTGGAGGCCCGGATCCTGCAGGGCCTGCGGGCCGCCCAGGACGACGGGAACGGCACCACCGTGGTCGTGGTGGCCTACCGCAAGGCGACGATCGCGCTGGCCGACGAGGTGGTCTACGTCGAGCACGGCCGGGTCCTGGACCGCGGGCCGCACGCCGAGCTGCTGGAACGATCCGCCGGCTACCGCAACCTCGTCAACGCCTACGAGCGCGCCGAGGCCGAGCGGGACGCCGTCGAGGGCGAGGAGGTCACCGCGTGAGGCAGGGCGGGACCATGAGCGGGCACGAGACGGGCGCGGGAAGCGCCGGAGGTGGACGGGCATGACGGCGGTGACGACGGGGCTGGACGAGACGGCGGCCCGCGAGGGCGCGCTGAGCACCCTGCGGCGGGGGCTGCGGCTGAGCCCGGAGTTCCGGTCCGGCCTGGCGGTGACGCTGCTGCTGGCGCTGGTGGCGACGGCGGGCCGGCTGGTGGTCCCGATCGCCGTGCAGCAGACGATCGACAAGGGGCTGCGCGCGTCGGGCGGCCCCGACACCGGGTTCATCCGCACGGCGGTGCTGCTGGCGGCGGCGGTGGTGCTGGTGACCGCGCTGGCGGGCTACCTGATGAACGTACGGCTCTACCGGACCACCGAGAGCGGCCTGGCGACACTGCGGATCAAGGCGTTCCGGCACGTCCACGACCTGTCCATGCTGACCCAGAGCGGCGAGCGGCGCGGGTCGCTGGTGTCCCGGGTGACCGGTGACGTCGACCAGATCAGCCAGTTCATGCAGTGGGGCGGCCTGCTGCTCATCGTGTCGGTGGGACAGCTGGTCGTGGCCAGCGTGCTCATGGCGGTGTACTCGTGGCCGCTGGCGCTGCTGGTGTGGGTGTCGTTCGTGCCGCTGGCGTTCGCGCTGCGCCGCTTCCAGCGGCTGCTGTCGGCGGCCTACACCCGGGTCCGCGAACGGGTCGCCGACATGCTGGCGGCGGTCAGCGAGTCGGTGGTGGGCGCGTCGGTGATCCGCGCGTACGGCTCCGAGGAACGCACCGCCCGGCGCATCGACGAGTCCGTGGAGCAGTACCGCAAGGCGCAGACCAGGGCGCAGGGCCTGGTGGCCCTCACGTTCCCCTCCAGCGAACTGGTGGCGGCCGTGGCGACCGCCGCGGTCGTCGTGGCGGGCACCCTGCTGGGCGTCGGCGGGAACCTGTCGGCCGGTGAGCTGGTGGCGTTCCTGTTCCTGGTGACCCTGTTCGTGGGCCCGATGCAGGTCGCCACGGAGATCCTCAACGAGGCGCAGAACGCCATCGCGGGCTGGCGGCGGGTCCTCGGCGTCCTGGACACCACCCCGGACGTCGCCGACCCCGCCGACGCCGGACGTGAGCTGCCGCGCGGCCCGATCGAGGTCCGGTTCGAGAACGTGTCGTTCGCCTACCCCGGCGGCCCCACGGTGCTCCACGACGTGACCGTGGACATCGCGCCGCGCTCACGGATCGCCGTCGTCGGCGAGACCGGGTCGGGCAAGACCACGTTCGCCAAACTCCTGACCCGCCTGATGGACCCGGTAGGGGGCCAGATCCTGGTGGACGGGGTCCCGCTGAACGAAATCCGGTTCTCCTCCCTGCGCGAACGCATCGTCATGGTCCCGCAGGACGGCTTCCTGTTCGACGCGACCCTGGCCGACAACATCCGGTACGGCCGCCCCGACGCCACCGACGAGGACCTGAAACTCGCACTCACCGAACTGGGCCTGGCCGACTGGCTGGACGGCCTGCCCCGCGGCCTGGAAACCCCCGTCGGCCAACGCGGCGAGTCCCTGTCGGCAGGCGAACGCCAGCTCGTCGCCCTGGCCCGCGCCTACATCGCCGACCCCGACCTCCTCGTCCTCGACGAGGCCACCTCCGCCGTCGACCCGGCCACCGAGGTCCGCATCCAACGCGCCCTCGACGGCATCACCCGAGGCCGCACCGCGATCGCCATCGCCCACCGCCTCTCCACCGCCGAGGCCGCCGACGAGGTCATCGTGTTCGACCGAGGCGAAATCGTCCAACGAGGCCCCCACACCACCCTCGTCACCCAACCCGGCGTCTACGCCGACCTCCACACCTCCTGGATCGCCCAGCGGGCTATCTGATGTGGGGGGGCGAGGAGTGGCACGGGCGGCTGGCCCTGGAGGTGCTGGACGACCTGGTGCGGTTGAGC
>DATADI010000499.1:0-5473 GCA_036258615.1 Thermomonospora sp.
ACCACCACGATCGCCAGGTCCGGCCGGACCTCGTCGGGCCCCAGGACCAGCCCGTTCTGGTCGTGCAGGAACGACAGGTCCCCCAGCAGCGCGTACGACCGGCCGCTGTGCGCCAGCGCCGCGCCCATCGCCGTGGACACCAGCCCGTCGATGCCGCTGGCGCCCCGGTTGGCCAGGATCCGGATGCCGCGCCGGGGCCGCATCGTCTGGTCCAGGTCGCGGATCGGCATGCTCGCCGCGCAGAACAGCAGCGACCCGCCCGGGATCGCCGCCACCAGGTCGCGGGCCAGGCGCGGCTCGGTCACCTCGTCCCCGGCGTCCAGCACCGCGTCCACCGCCCGGGTCGCCGCCAGGTCCGCCGTCCGCCACGACCGCAGCCAGCCGTCGTCCCCGGACACCACCGGGATCTCGACCTCCTGCGCCACCTGCGTCGCCGACCGCACCGGGTCGGGCCAGCGGGCCAGGTCGGGACCCACCACGATGTGCTCCTCGGCCCGCCGCAGCAGCGACATCAGCGGACGCGACAGCCCCGGCTTGCCGAGCGTCACCACCACCTCCGGCCGGTGCCGCTCCATGAACTCCGGGGTGCCCAGCAGGAAGTGGTGCGACGACAGGGCGTGGTCGCCGTACCGGGCGTTGCCGTTCGGCTCCGCCAGCACCGGCCAGCCGGCCATCGACGCCGCCGCCACGTACCGCTTGACGTTGGCCGCGCCGTCCCCCACGACGAGCACGCCGCGCCGCGTCGGCGGCACGTGCAGCACCGACCCCGGGGTCGCCGCCCGCACCCGCGTCCACGCCCCCGTGGCGTCGCCGTCCAGCGGCTCGCACCACGACTCGTCCCCGTCGGGGATCAGCGGCTCCCGGAACGCCGCGTTCAGGTGCACCGGCCCCGCCGACGGCGCCAGCGCCAGCCCCCAGGCGCGGCTGACCAGCGACCGCCAGTACGCCACCATGCCGGGCCGGTCCTCCGGGACCCCGATCTCGCAGCTCCACCGCACCGCCGTGCCGTACAGCCGCAGCTGGTCGATGGTCTGGTTGGCGCCGGTGTCGCGCAGCTCCGGCGGCCGGTCGGCGGTCAGCACGATCAGCGGCACCCCCGACTGGTGCGCCTCGATCACCGCCGGATGGAAGTTGGCCGCCGCCGTCCCCGACGTGCACACCAGCGCCACCGGGCGGCCCGACCGCTTGGCCAGGCCCAGCGCCAGGAACGACGCCGACCGCTCGTCGATCCGCACGTGCAGCCGCGCCCGCCCGGCCACCGCGGCGGCGTGCAGCGCCAGCGCCAGCGGTGCCGACCGGGAGCCCGGGGCCACCACCACGTCGGTCATCCCGCAGCGCAGCAGCTCGTCGACCAGCACCGTGGCCAGCGCGGTCGCGGGGTTCATCGCACGACTCCGATCACCGGCGGCGCGTCCAGCAGGGCCTGGGCGTCGGCGACCCGGCGCCGCCAGCCCCGGTCGTCCCCCTCGAACGCGGCCAGCAGCGCCGGATCGGGCTCGGGCCGCCGCACCGGGATCGCCCCGTCCACCGGCACCAGCGGGTCGGCGGCGACGTCGCCCTCCAGCAGCGCCAGCGTCGCCAGCCCGCACGCGTACGGCAGCTCCGGCAGCGCCGCCGCCAGGGCCAGGCCCGCCGCCAGGCCCACCGACGTCTCCACCGCGCTGGACACCACCACCGGCAGCCCGGCCTGCTCGGCCACCCGCAGGGCGGCCCGCACCCCGCCCAGCGGCTGCACCTTGAGCACCGCGATGTCGGCGGCCTCGGCCGCGCGGACCCTCAGCGGGTCCTCGGCGCGGTGGATGGACTCGTCGGCCGCGACCGGCACGTCCACCCGCCGCCGCACCAGCGCCAGCTCCTCCAGCGTCGCGCAGGGCTGCTCGACGTACTCCAGGTCGAACCGGTCCAGCCGCCGGATCATCCGGACCGCGCGGTCGACGTCCCAGGCGCCGTTGACGTCCACGCGGACCCGGCCGCCGGGACCGATCGCCTCCCGGACCGCCTCGACCCGGGCCAGGTCCTCGGCGTCCGAGCGGTCCGGGTCCAGGCCCCGCTCGGCGACCTTCACCTTCGCCGTGCCGCAGCCCGCCTCCCGGGTCAGCTCGGCCGCCCGCTCCGGGCCGACGGCCGGGATCGTCGCGTTCACCGGAATGCTGTCGCGCAGCGGCTCCGGCCACTCCTCGTAGGCGGCCTCGCGGGCGGCGGCCAGCCAGCGGGCGCACTCGCGGGGCCCGTACTCGGGGAACGGGGAGAACTCACCCCAGCCCGCGGGGCCGTGGAGGAACACGCCCTCCCGGCGCGTGATGCCGCGAAACCGCGTCCGCATCGGGATGGAGTAGACCCGCACCCGTTCCCCCTTCCGGCCATAAGCACCGATCTAGTAGTACCAGGGAAAACGTGACCAGTCGGGGTCGCGCTTCTCCAGGAACGAGTCCCGGCCCTCGGCCGCCTCGTCGGTCATGTAGGCCAGCCGGGTGGCCTCCCCGGCGAACACCTGCTGGCCCACCAGCCCGTCGTCGATCAGGTTGAAGGCGAACTTCAGCATCCGCTGCGCCGTCGGGCTCTTGCCGTTGATCTTACGGCCCCACTCCAGCGCCACGCGCTCCAGATCGGCGTGCGGGACCACGGCGTTGACCATGCCCATCCGGTGCGCGGCCTCGGCGTCGTAGGTGTCGCCGAGGAAGAAGATCTCCCGGGCGAACTTCTGCCCCACCTGCCGCGCCAGGTAGGCCGACCCGAACCCGCCGTCGAAGCTGGCCACGTCCGCGTCGGTCTGCTTGAACCGGGCGTGCTCACGGCTCGCGAGGGTGAGATCGGCCACCACGTGCAGGCTGTGCCCCCCGCCGGCCGCCCAGCCGGGCACCACGCAGATGACGACCTTGGGCATGAACCGGATGAGCCGCTGGCACTCCAGGATGTGCAGCCGCCCCGACCGCGCCGGGTCGATCGTCTCGCTGGTCTCCCCCGCGGCGTACCTGTACCCGTCGCGGCCCCGGATCCGCTGGTCGCCGCCGGAGCAGAACGCCCAGCCGCCGTCCCTGGGCGAGGGACCGTTGCCGGTGAGCAGGACGCACCCGACGTCGCTGGACATGCGGGCGTGGTCCAGCGCCCGGTACAGCTCGTCGACCGTGTGCGGACGGAAGGCGTTGCGCACCTCCGGCCGGTTGAAGGCGATCCGGACGGTGCCCTGGTCGACCGCCCGGTGGTAGGTGATGTCGGTGAAGTCGAATCCCTCGACTTCCTTCCACGCCTCCGGGTCGAACAGCTCCGAAACCATGTACTCCCTCTCTCCGCCGGCGCCGCAGGCCGGTCGCGTCCATTCAACCGCTCTCCCGATTCGAACGCGTTCAGAGGGGGCGGCTAGGCTGGACCGGTCATGGATCGCCCGGTGCACGCCCTCATCCTCCCGCCCGGCCCCCGGGTGCTCGCGGCGCTGTCCGCCGCCCTGGACGGCACCGGCCCGGCGATCTGCCCCCTGCCCCCCGACCTGCCGCGCCCCGCGCTGGACGCGCTGCTGACCGCGCTCGCCCCGGCCGCCGTGGAGACCCCCGACGGCGTCACCCGGCGCCCGGACCACGCCCCCGCCGCCGACGGGACGGCCGTGCTGATCGCCACCTCCGGGTCCACCGGGACCCCCAAGATCGTGGAACTCGCGGCGTCGGCGCTGCGGCACTCCGCCGAGGCCACACTGCGCCGGATCGGCGCCGCTCCCGGCGACGGCTGGCTGTGCTGCCTGCCCACCAGCCACATCGCCGGGATCCAGGTGCTCGTCCGGGCCCTGGTCGCCGGGACCGAGCCGGTCATCCAACCGCGCTTCGCCGTGGACGCCGTCGCCGCCGCCCCCGGCCGGCACCTGGCGATGGTGCCCACCCAGCTCCGCAGGCTCGTGGACGGCGGGGTCGACCTGGCCCGGCTGGGCACCATCGTGCTCGGCGGCGCCGCGGCCTCCCCCGCCCTGCTGCAGGAGGCCCGCGCGCGAGGCGCCCGGATCTTCACCACCTACGGCATGAGCGAGACCAGCGGCGGCTGCGTGTACGAGGGCGTTCCCCTGGACGGGGTGCGCGCCGCCCTCGGCGACGACGGGCGGATCCGCCTGGCGGGCCCGGTGCTGTTCTCCGGCTACCGGCTGCGCCCGGACGCCACTGCCGAGGTCCGCGACGGCGACTGGTTCCTCACCCAGGACCTCGGAGTCGTCGAGAACGGGCGGCTGCGGGTCCTCGGCAGGATGGACGACGTCATCAACACCGGCGGCGAGAAGGTCCTCGCCACCGAGGTCGCCGCCGTGCTCGCCCGCCACCCCAGGGTCAAGGACGTGGAGGTCGTGGGCCGCCCGGACCCCGAATGGGGCGAGCGGGTCACCGCCGTCGTGGTGCCCGCCGGTGACCCGCCCACCCTGGACGACCTGCGCGCCTGGGTCCGCGAGACCCTGCCCGCCCACGCCGCCCCCCGCGAACTGGACCTGCTGGAGGCCCTCCCCCTGCTGCCGTCGGGCAAGCCCGACCGCCAGGCCCTCCGCAACGGCCCCGCCCGCTGAGCCTCAGGAGGCCGCGCGGCGGGGATTCCAGGGCGGGCACAGGGTCCGCCTTTCCGTTACCGGCGAGGTCGCCCGTTGTCGCCGCGAGCCCGCCGATCCGTTCCCCGCCGCGCCCCGGTCGCCGGTCAGGGGCGCTCGCCGGGCCGGTCGACGATCGCGGTGCGCACGACCGCGCCCCAGCCCAGGATGTGGCCCTTGGCGATGCGGCGTTCACCGTCGGTGCCGCGGCTGACATGGTCGCGCACGGCGACCACCCGATAGCCCATGTACGCCTGGGTACGCGGGTCGATCATGATCTCGGTGCGCAGGTAGCCCTCCTCGAAGCGGTGGAAGGTGACGCCGGGGCGGCCCGCGACGTCGGCGGCCCGGTTCTCGAAGCGGACGCCGGGGATCCTGCCCAGCGCCTCGTACATCGCGGCCCGCAGGTCGGCGGGGATCGCGACCTCCCGCATCCAGATCTCCATGATCTGGAACATGCGGCTCGCCCTGGCCTCGGTGCTCTCCCCTCGCCCGCCCTCCTTGTCCAGGACGCGGTCGAGGTGGGCCAGCAACGCGTCGGCGCTGGTGGGCAGCTTCAGGATGTAGGGGTAGCCGCTCGGCGGGGACATCCCGGGCATCGATGAGACCGGGTCGATGCGCAGCCTGCCGTTCTTGTCGCGCGTGGCCGTGCGGGTGCCGTCCGCGCTGACCCACCGCTCGTACGTGCGGCGCTGGTCCGGCTCGCCGAACAGCATCCCGCCGACGCCCCCGGAGGAGCCCACGGCGATGCCCTTGAGGTACGACCACTGGTCCGGACGCGGCCGGTCGCTCTTGGCGGCGGGGGTGGACACCGTCACCAGGGGCCCGGTGGAGCCCCGGTCGGAGTCGCGGGCGTTCTGCACGACGGCGACGCCCGCCACGGCCGTGGCGGTCACGGCGACCACGGCGCCCAGCCGCAGGACG
>DATADI010000500.1:0-5787 GCA_036258615.1 Thermomonospora sp.
CTCCGGCGGACTGACGGGCGGCGGTGGCGGCGGCGAGGAGGCGGGTGGCGTGGGGGTGGTCGCCTGCCAGGGCGTGGGCGCCGGCCAGGCCCTCCAGGGCCAGGGCGACGGCGCGGGGGTCGCCGGTGCGGCGGGCGATGGTGAGCGACTCCAGGTGGAGGGAGTGGGCGGTCTGGGCGTCGCCGCGTTGTTCGGCGACGAAGCCGAGTTCGGACAGGGCCAGGGCGATGCCGGGCTCGAAGCCGACCTGGCGTTGCCAGTCGAGGGCGTCGCGCAGGAGGGGTTCGGCGTCGTCGAGGCGGCCCTCGCGGCGGGCGCCGATGGCGAGGCCGAGTTCGGCGAACACCTCACCGGGCCGGTAGCCCTGCTCGGAGGCATGGCGGAGGGCCTGTTCGTGGAGGCGGCGGGCCTCGGCGTGGTCGCCGTCGAGCAGGGCGATCCTGCCCAGGCCGGACAGCATGTAGGAGACCTGGATCCACAGGCCGAGGTCCTCGGCCATGCGCAGACCCTGGCGGAGCAGGTCCGACGCCTCCCGGGCGTCGCCGCGGATCTCGGCCAGCCTGCCGAGCAGGTCGATGGCCCGCAGTCGTCCCCAGGCGTCCCCCAGGTCGGCGAAGAGGGCCGCGCCCTGTTCGGCGTGGCGGGCGCAGGTGGCCAGGTCTCCCCGGATGAGGGTGTGGTGGGCCAGCGTGGTCAGCGCGGCGGCCGTCCCCCAGCGGTCCCCGAGGCCGCGGAAGGCCGTGAGGGCCTCTGACGCCAGTTCCTCCCCGAGGGACAGGGCACCTCCGCCGAGCAGGCTCTCGCTGAGGAACCACGCGGCCCTGGCACGCCCGAGCGGATCGTCGAGGTGCTCGTACGGCTCGAGGGCCGCATGGACCCGCTCCGCCCGGTCGGTGCCGTGCCGTCCCAGCAGTTCCAGGCCGGTGTGCCAGGCCCCGGCGGCGGCTCGCAGGGCGGGGTCCGTTCCGTCGTCGCGGTCCAGGGCCGTGCGCAGCAGCCGGTGGCCCTCGCTGAGACGGCCGCGCAGGAACCGGTACCAGGCCAGGGCGTTGACGAGTCGCAGGGCGAGGCCGGGCCGGGCGCCCTCGATGACGGCGCGCAGGTTGGCGTGTTCGACGTCCAGGCGTTCCAGCCATCGGCGCTGGTCGGGGCCGCGCAACGCCGCCGCCGCCCGTTCGGCGAACTCGGTGTAGTGGCGGTCGCGCCGGGAGCGTACGCGGTCGGCCTCGTCCGCCTCCCGCAGCCGTTCGGCGCAGTAGGCGGCCACGGACTCCAGCAGGCGGTACCGGTGGCCGCGCGGGTCCTCGGCCACGGTCACCATGGAGCGGTCCACCAGGCGGGACAGCAGGTCGGCGACATCCTCGGCGGGCACGTCGTCCCCGGCGCAGATCGCCTCGGCGGCCTCCAGGGAGCAGCCGTCGGCGTGCACGGCGAGGCGGCGGAGCACGGCGCGCTCCGGGCCGGTCAGCAGGTCCCAGCTCCAGTCGATGGTGTCGCGGAGGGTCCGCTGCCGCGGTGGAAGGTCCCGCCGCCCGGCCGACAGCAGCCGGAAGCGGTCGTCCAGCCGGGCCGCCAGTTCGTGCACGCCGAGCGCCCGTACCCGGGTGGCGGCCAGTTCCAGGGCCAGCGGGATGCCGTCCAGCCGACGGCAGATCGACGCCACGGCGCGGGCGTTGCCGGGCGTCAGCTCGAAGCCGGGCGACGCGGCGGACGCGCGTGCCGTGAACAACCGCACGGCGCTGAACCTCCGCAGCGTCGCGGGCCCGGTCTCCGCCACCGCGTACGGGGGCTCCAGCGGCGGCACCGTGTAGACCGCCTCCCCGCCGACCCCCAGCGTCTCCCGGCTGGTCGCCAGGATCCGCACCCCGGGAGCGACGGCCAGCAGCCGGTGGGCCAGCGCGGCGGCGGGGTCGACCACGTGCTCGCAGTTGTCCAGGACGAGCAGCAGCCGCCGGTCGCGCAGCGCGCGGGCGACCCGGTCGGCGGGATGGGCGGACTCACCGGCGGGGAGGGGGCCGGGGACGAGGTTCTCTCGGATGCCCAGCGCGGCGGCCACCGCGTCCACCGGCGCGTCCGGCTGGTCGAGCCCGGCCAGCTCCACCAGCCACACACCGTCCCGGTGGGCGTCCAGCAGCCGCGCGGCGGTCTCCAGGGCCAGCCGGGTCTTGCCCACGCCGCCCGGCCCGGTGAGCGTGACCAGCCGGTGCGCGCCGAGCAGCGCGCGGACCTCGGCGACCGCCTCGTCCCGGCCGATCAGCTCGGTGGGCGACGCCGGGAGGTTCGTGCGGGCACGGGCGGGCTCCGGGTCCAGGGAGGGGTCTTGGCGGAGGATCGCGTCGTGGAGGGCGGCCACCTCCGGACCGGGATCCAGGCCCAGCTCCTCGCGCAGGCGGTCACGCAGCACGGCGAAACTCTCCAGCGCCTCGCTCTGCCGCCCCGACCGGTAGAGGGCGCGCATGTGCGCGGCGCGCAGTCGTTCCCGCAGCGGATGACGGGCCACCAGGTCACCCAGCTCACCGGCCAGCGGGCCGTGCTCGCCGAGCGCCAGCCGCGTCTCGGCCAGCTCCTCGACCGCCGTGAGCCGCTGCTCCTCCAGACGCGTGATCGCCGCCCGGGCGAACTCCTCGTCGGCGAAGTCCGCGTACGCCGCCCCACGCCACAACGCCAGCGCCTCGGTCAGCAACGCCGCCCTGCCCCGGAGGTCGGCCGTGTCCCGCGCCCGTGACAACAGCGACGCGAACCGGCCCGCGTCGACCGCGCCGGGATCGACGCGCAGCGCGTACCCGGGCGGCTGGAAGACCACCAGCTCCCGGCCCCCGGGCTCGGCGTCCTCCAGGGCCCGGCGCAGCTGGGACACCTTGACCTGGAGGGCGCCCGCCGGATCACGCGGCGGCCGGGAGCCCCACAGGTCCTCGATCAGCCGGTCCGCCGACACCGGCCGTCCCTCCCGCACGAGGAGACCCGCCAGCAGCGCCCGGACCATCGGCCTGCCGATCGTGACCGGGGCGCCGTCCGCCGTCCGCACCTCCAGCGGCCCGAGCACCCCGAAAAGCATGGCGCCACCCTAACCCGGCCGGTCCGGGCGGACGGACGCCCGGAAAGCGGACGGCAAGCGCCCGGCAAGCGGCGCCCCGCAGGCTCGGAGCAGACCACCGACGACCCACGGGAGGGAGATTGACGTCCACGCCCCCGCTGCGCACGGTGATGATCATCGGCAGCACCCGCCGGGGCCGGTTCGGTCCCACGGTGGCCCGCTGGTTCGCCGGGGAGGCCGGACGGCGGACCGACATGACCGTCGACGTGATCGACCTGGGCACCGCCGGGCTGCCCGACACGCTCGCCGGCGACGACGAGGAGGCCCCCGCGCCGGTACGGGCGCTGGCCCCGCGGATGGCCGCCGCCGACGCGTTCGTGATCGTCACACCCGAGTACAACCACAGCTTCCCCGCCCCCCTCAAGACCGCCATCGACTGGTTCGTCGACGAGTGGCGGGCCAAGCCCGTCGGCTTCGTCAGCTACGGCGGGAGCGCGGGCGGCCTGCGCGCGGTCGAGCAGCTCCGCCTGGTGTTCTCCGAGCTGCACACCGTGACCGTCCGCGACACCGTCAGCTTCGCCTCGTGCCGTAACCGGTTCGACGACGCCGGGCGGCCCGTGGACGCGGCGGGCTGCGCCGCGGCGGCCGAGGGCCTGCTCGACCAGCTCGCCTGGTGGGCCCGCGCCCTCCGCGCCGCCCGCCCCTACCCCCTGTGAACCCCGAGGAGACCTCCATGACCCCCACGAAGGCGAAGGGCTGGAGCCTGGCCCTGCTCGCGTTCTCCTGCCTCATCACCTCGCTCGACTTCACCATCGTGTACGTGGCGCTGCCCGACATCGTGCGGGAGGTCGGGTTCTCCGGCCACTCGGCCCAGTGGGTCGTCAGCGCCTACGCCGTGTTCTTCGGCGGCTTCCTGCTCCTCGGCGGGCGCTCGGCCGACCTGCTGGGACGCCGCCGCATGTTCGTCCTGGGAATGCTGCTGTTCGGCGGCTCCTCGCTGCTCGGCGGGCTGGCCTCCACACCCGCCACCCTCGTCGCCGCCCGCGCGATCCAGGGGGTCGGCGCGGCCGTGGTGTTCCCCGCCACCCTGTCGCTGGTCAACACCATGTTCGCCGAGGGCCGCGAACGCGTCCGGGCGCTGTCGGTCTGGGCGATGGCCGGTGCGGGCGGGCTCAGCCTCGGCGCGCTGCTCGGCGGCGTGCTGACGTACGCGTTCGGCTGGGAGGCGGTGTTCCTGGTGAACGTGCCGCTGGTGGTCGCCGCCGCGGTCGCCGCGTTCGCCCTGCTGGACGCCGACGGGCCGGTGGACCGCGGCCACGGCTACGACCTGCCGGGCGTGGTGACCGGCACGGCGGGCGCGACCCTGCTGGTGTACGCGATCGCCGAGATCCCCGAGACCGGCTGGACCACCGCGACCGTCGCGGCGGCCGTGGCGGCGGTCGTGCTGCTGGCCGCCTTCCTCACCGTCGAGGCACGCAGCCGGAACCCGCTGATGCCGCTGCGGCTGCTGCGCAACCGGGGCCTGACGTCCGCGCTGATGGTCATCTTCGTGTTCGGCGCGACCATGCAGAACGTCGTCTACTTCCTCACCCTGTACTTCCAGGACGTGCTGGGGTACTCGGCGCTGCGGGCGGGCCTGGCGTTCCTCAGCCTGTCGGTCGTCATCGCGCTGGCCAACTTCGCCGCCGGGCGCCTGATGGTCCGCGTCGGCGTCCGCGTCACCCTGGTCATCGCCCTGGTGCTCGGCGCGAGCGGCAGCGCCCTGCTGGCCGCCGGGATGCTGCCGGGCGGGTCGTACCTGACCGTGCTCGCCGGGATCGTCGTGTACGGCCTCGGCATGGGCACCATCTACCCCACCCAGTTCGCGGCGGCGGGCACCGGCGTGGCCGCGCGGGAACAGGGCATCGCCGGGGGCATGGCCAACACCGCCATGCAGCTGGGCGTGGGCGCGGGACTGGCCGTGCTCGTCGGGGTCGCGGGCTCGGGCCTGGACGGCCTGGCGGGCGAGGCGCTGCGCGAGGCCACCTCGGACGGACTGCGCGCCGCCGTCTTCCTGTCCGCCGCGCTCACGCTGCTGGGCATCCTGGCGGCCCTCACGTTCCCCCGGCGGCCCGGCGCCGCGCCCGGCGGTGACTCCGAGCCGGCCTCCGCCGAGATCGTCCAGCACGCGGGCGCCTGAAGCCCCGGGACGCCCGGTTGGGTGCGGTGTCCGGGGGCAGGGGAGGGCCGATCGCACCTAGGGAAGGAGAAGCAGATGCCTGGCCGCGAGGAGCTTCCGTCGACGCTGCGGCGCTCCCCCGAGAAGGCCCAGCGGACCTGGATCAAGGCGCACGACTCGGCCGTCAAGGAGTACGGCGAGGGACGCCGCGCGCACATGACGGCGTTCGGCGCGCTGAAGCACACGTTCGAGAAGGTCGGTGACCGCTGGCTGCCCAAGGGCGGCAAGGAGGGCAAGGCCAAGGGCCCGTCCGACAAGCGGTCGGCCACGCCCCGGCCGAAGGCCCAGAAGATGCCGAGCGCCGAGGGCGTGGACGCCAACGCCAGCAAGCAGCACCTCTACGAGGTCGCCAAGAGCCTCGGCGTCGAGGGACGCTCCCGGATGTCCAAGGACGAGCTGGTCAAGGCGATCATGAAGGAGAACCGGAAGGAGACCGCCAGGGCCCGCAAGTAGCCCGCGGGTGGCCCGCACGCAGCGCGCACGGGCCGGGTCGCCTCACCGGTCGCGCCGCGCCGCCCGGCGCGCCAGCGCGGCC
>DATADI010000501.1:0-12643 GCA_036258615.1 Thermomonospora sp.
GCGCCGCCCGCGGCAACGAGGGCGGCGACGGTGTCGGCGGCGGTCCAGTAGAAGTTCGGTTCGAAGTCCATGCCTCCCCCATCGTTCGGGCGCGCACGAGCCTGAGCGCACGAGGGGTACCTTCACCCAGATCGAAACCAAGCGGCAATCGGACGAATGGCCGAAATCGATTGGCTGAGGGTGAGACGCCGGTCACGGCTCGAACTTGTAGCCCAGCCCCCGCACGGTGACGATGTAGCGCGGCGTGGACGGGGACGGCTCGATCTTGGCGCGCAGCCGCTTGATGTGGACGTCCAGGGTCTTGGTGTCGCCCACGTAGTCGGCGCCCCAGACGCGGTCGATGAGCTGCATCCGGGTCAGCACCCGCCCGGCGTTGCGCAGCAGCACCTCCAGCAGCTCGAACTCCTTGAGCGGGAGCTGGACGTTCTCCCCGGCGACGCTGACCACGTGCCGCTCGACGTCCATGCGGACGGGACCGGCCTCCAGGGTCGCGGGGGCGGGCTCCTCGACGTCGCCCTGCCGCCGCAGCACCGCCCGCATCCGGGCGATCAGCTCCCGGGTGGAGAACGGCTTGGTGACGTAGTCGTCGGCGCCCAGTTCCAGCCCGACGACCTTGTCGACCTCGCTGTCCTTGGCGGTCAGCATGATCACGGGAACGTTCGAACGGGCGCGCAGCTCACGGCAGACCTCGGTGCCGGGCAGCCCCGGCAGCATCAGGTCCAGCAGGACCAGGTCCGCCCCGTTGCGCTCGAAGATCTCCAGCGCGTCGGGGCCGGTCGCCGCGACCTCGACCTCGAAGCCCTCCTTGCGGAGGTTGTACGACAGTGCGTCGCTGAACGACTCCTCGTCTTCCACGACGAGCACACGGGTCACGGTTGCGCCTCCCGGGCGTTGTCCATCGCGGGCCCCTGGGAACTCCGGGGGGCCGTTCGGGGTGGGGTGGGGTGGCCGTCGCCGCGCAGCAGCGGCAGCCGCAGCGTGAAGGTCGATCCGGAGCCCTCCTTGCTCCAGACGGTGACCTGTCCGCCGTGCTTGGTGGTCACGTGCTTGACGATCGCCAGGCCGAGGCCGGTGCCGCCGGTCTGCCGGGACCGGGCGGGGTCGACCCGGTAGAAGCGCTCGAAGATGCGCTCCAGGTCGGCCTCGGGGATCCCGATGCCCTGGTCGGTCACGGTGATCTCGACGTGGTCGGGGTCGGGCCGCCGGGTGGCGACGGCGACCCGGGTGTGCTCGGGGCTGTAGGCGACGGCGTTGTCGATGAGGTTGCGCAGCGCGACGGTGAGCAGTTCCCCGTCGCCGCGGACCTTGAGGCCGTCGCCGCCGGAGGAGACGACCTCGATGTCCTTGGCCCCGGCCTTGATCTGGCAGCGGTCGACGGCCTCGGCGATCACGTCGTCCAGGGCGACCGGGCGCGGCTCGGCCAGCGGCTCGTCGCCCTGCACCCGCGACAGGGTCATCAGGTCCTGGACGAGGTTGCCGAGCCGGACCGCCTCGTGCTGCATGCGGCCGGAGAAGCGGCGGACCGCCTCGGGGTCGTCGGCGGCGCCCTCGACCGTCTCGGCCAGCAGCGACAGCGCGCCGACCGGGGTCTTCAGCTCGTGGGAGACGTTGGCGACGAAGTCGCGGCGGATGGCCTCGACCCGGCGCATCTCGGTGAGGTCCTCGGCCAGCACCAGCACCAGGCCGTGGGTGCCCAGCGGGGCGACCCGCACGGCGAACCACCGCCCCTCGGCGCGGGCGCGGCTGCGGGAGGGCCGTACCTGGATCTCGGTCTCGCGGATCTCGCCGTCGCGGCGCACCAGCCGGGCCATGGCCAGCAGCTCGTCCACCACCAGCCGGTCGCCGCTGACGATGCCGAACGCGCGGGCCGCGGAGCTGGCGCGCAGCACCCGGTCCTCGGCGTTGAGCACGACGGCGGACGAGCGCAGCACGCTGAGCACCGACGCCACGCCCGGAGGCAACCCCGTGACCGGCGTCGCCGGGCGGTCGGGCCGCTGCTGCGCGCGTTCGCTCACCCGGACGGCCAGCCCGGTGGCCAGGCCGATCGCCAGCCCGGCGAGACCGGCCAGGCCAGCGACAATCTCCACCTCCACACCTGGGATCGTAGGTGCCGTTCCGGGTGTCGCTGCACCAAGGGGGTATACCAAGTCGTCACGTTCGCCCAAAGTTCACCTGTTCATCCGGCCTGATTCATGCCGGTCGGCGATCCTGTGCGATGGACCATTCCGCCTTACGCACAGCAGGGGCTCCACATTGCGTGACTTGTACCACGAGGAACTCGACGGCATCTCCGACAAGCTCGTCGAGATGACGCGGCTGGTCCGCTCGGCCATGGCGCGGGCGGTGACGGCGCTGCTGGACGCCGACCTGCGGCTGGCGGAAGAGGTGATCAGCGGCGACGACCACGTCAACAAGATCGACGCGGAGATCGAGGAGACCGTCTTCGACCTGATGGCCCGGCAGCAGCCGGTGGCCGGCGACCTGCGGACCCTGATCACCGCGCTGCGGATGAGCGGCGACCTGGAGCGGATGGGCGACCTGGCGGTGCACATCGCCAAGACCGCCCGCCGCCGCCACCCGGAGTCGGCGGTGCCGCCCGAGCTGTCGGCGACCGTGCTGGAGATGGGGCAGATCGCCGAGCGGATGATCGCCAAGGCGGGCAGCGTCATCGCCTCCAAGGACGTGGAGCTGGGCCTGGAGCTGGACGCCGACGACGACGCCATGGACCGCCTGCACCGCAAGCTGTTCGACGTGCTGCTGTCGCCGAAGTGGAAGCACGGTGTGGAGCCCGCGGTGGACATCACCCTGGCGGGCCGGTACTTCGAGCGTTTCGCCGACCACGCGGTGCACGTCGCCGAGAACGTGGTCTACCTGGTCACCGGCCAGCGCCCGGCCGAGATCAACGACCTGTAGACCGGCGGTACGACGAAGGCCACCGCTCCCCGAGGGGACGGTGGCCTTCTCGCGTGCGCGGGGTTACTTCTTCTTGGCGGCCTTGCGCTCGGCGCGGCCCGGCTTCTTCTTGGCGGGGGCCGGGGCGGCGGCCTTGGGGGCGGCCTTCGGGGCGGAGCCGGAGGAGGCGCCCTGGTTCTTGACCGCCTCGATGGCCTTCTTGGCGGCCTCCGGGTCGAGGTACTCGCCGCCGCGCTTGAGCGGGGCGAAGTCGTCGTCCAGCTCGTACAGCAGCGGGATGCCGGTGGGGATGTTCAGCTCGGCGATGTCGTCGTCGGAGATCTCGTCCAGGTGCTTGACCAGGGCGCGCAGCGAGTTGCCGTGGGCGGCGACGAGGACGGTGCGCCCGGCGGCCAGGTCGGGGACGATCGCGTCGTACCAGTAGGGCAGCATCCGGTCGACGACGTCGGCCAGGCACTCGGTGCGCGGGATCAGCTCGGACGGCAGGCCGGCGTACTTCAGGTCGTTGACCTGGGACAGCGGGTCCTTGTCGTCGATCGGCGGGGGCGGGGTGTCGTAGGAGCGGCGCCAGATCTTGAACTGCTCCTCGCCGTACTCCTCGCGGGTCTGGGCCTTGTTCTTGCCCTGCAGGGCGCCGTAGTGGCGCTCGTTGAGGCGCCAGGACCGGCGGACCGGGATCCACAGCAGGTCGGCGACGTCGAGCGCGATGTTGGCGGTGCGGATGGCCCGCTTCAACAGCGAGGTGTGCACGACGTCGGGGGTGATGTCGGCGTCCAGCAGCAGGTCACCGCCGTTGGTCGCCTCGCTCTCGCCCTTGGCGGACAGGTCCACGTCCACCCAGCCGGTGAACAGCCCCTCCGCGTTCCACACGCTTTCCCCATGCCGGAGCAAAACCAAGGTCGCCATGGTGGGAAGCCTACCGGGAGGGGTCGGCGAACCTCGCGAAGGCCCGCAGGTTGGCCAGGCTCTCGCCGTTCTTGACGCGCCAGGCCCACTCGCGCTGGATGGAGGTCTTGAAGCCCAGTTCGAGGGCCTTGTCGAAGTTGTCGTCGGAGTAGCTCAGCACGCAGCCGAGGAGCCGGTCGACCTCCTCGGGGGTGATCGACTGGAGCGCCACCCGGCCGACGAGGTAGACGTCACCGGTGCCGTCGAGGGTGAACGACACCCCGTACATGCGGCCGTTCTTCTCCAGCAGCCACCGGTAGAAGGCGGCGTGGTTCTCGTCGGGCTGGCGGCAGAAGAACGCCTCGATGTGCAGGCTGTGGTCACCGACGATCAGCCAGGTCATGGTGGCGAGCTTGTGCTCGCCGGGGAGCCTGACGAAGAACGCGCCCTCGCGGGGGCGTTCGTAGTCGAGTTCGGCGTCCTTGAGGGTCTGTTCGATGATCTCGGCCGGGGTCATCGGGGCATCACTTCCGGGGTCTGGGCGGTCACGGCGTCCACTGCCCCGGTATACACCGCCAGGAGCCGGTCCACGGTCGCGTCCCAGCCGAGGGTGCGGGCGTGGCGGACGGCCTCGCGGGCGAGCCGTTCGCGCAGCCGGGGTTCGCCGCCGAGCCGGGTCAGCACGGCGGCGTAGTCGGCGGGGTCGTGGCCGTCGATCAGCACGCCGGTCTCGCCGTCGCGGACGGCGGTGCGCAGGCCGCCGACGGCGGCGGCCACGACGGGCGTGCCGCACGCCTGCGACTCGGCGGCGACCAGGCCGAACGACTCGTTGTGGGAGGGGACGACGGTGACGTCGGCGGCCCGGTACCAGTCGGCCAGCTCCGGCTGCGGGCACGGCGGCTCGAACCGGACGAGGTCGGCGATGCCGAGGTCGGTGGCGAGTTTCTGGAGTTGCTCGGGGCGGGCGCGGGCGGCGCCGCTGGGGCCGCCGACGACGGCGACCACGAGGCGTCCGCGCAGCGCGGGGTCGTCGGCGACCATCCGGGCGGCGGCGCGCAGCAGCACGTCGGGGGCCTTGAGCGGCTGGATCCGCCCGACGAACAGCAGCACGTAGGCGTCGCGGGGCAGGCCGAGGCGGCGGCGCGCGGTCCCGTGGCCCGGCAGGACGGCGCGGGGCCGGAACAGCGACAGGTCCACGCCGGGGGTGACGGTGGCGACCCGGCCGGGGTCGGCCCCGTACAGCTCGACGAGCTGGCGGGCCTCTTCGGCGGTGTTGGCGACGAGCCGGTCGGCGGACTCCACGACCTGCTGCTCGCCGAGGACGCGGTCGGCGGGCTCGGGGGTGTCGCCCTCGGCCAGCGCGGCGTTCTTCACCTTGGCCATGGTGTGCATGGTGTGCACCAGCGGGACGCCCCAGCGTTGCTTGGCGGCCAGCCCGACCTGCCCGGACAGCCAGTAGTGGGTGTGCAGGAGGTCGTAGTGGCCGGGCTCGTGGGCGGCCTCGGCGCGCAGCACCCCGGAGGTGAAGGCGCACAGCTCGGCGGGCAGCTCGTTCTTGTCCAGCTCCTCGAACGGCCCGGAGACCACGTGCCGGACCAGCACGCCGGGCGCCAGCTCGGCCACCGGGGGCAGGTCGCGGGAGGTGGCGCGGGTGAAGATGTCGACCTGGACGCCGCGCTGGGCGAGCCGTCTGGCGATCTCGACGACGTAGACGTTCATGCCGCCCGCGTCTCCGGTCCCCGGTTGGTCGAGCGGCGAGGTGTGGACACTGATCGTCGCGATACGGCCAAGCGGGGCCATTCGGCGCGGCACGGACATCACCTCCGTCAGGTGAACCTATCGACCGGGCACTCTGTTCCCACCGCGCGCCCTGCCGAACGGGCTCCGGGGACGGCCCGGGACAATGGGGACGTGCGAAAGACGGCGGTAGTGACCGGAGCGAGCAGCGGGATCGGCGCGGCCACGGCGCGGCGCCTGGCGGCCGAGGGGTTCCACGTGGTGCTGGCCGCGCGGCGGCGGGACCGGCTGGAGGCCCTGGCCAAGGAGATCGCCGGGGAGGTGCCCGGGGCGGGCCGGGTCGCGCCGGTGACCCTGGACGTGACGTCGCAGGAGTCGGTGGACGCGCTGGCGGCGGGGCTGGCCGAGTGCCATGTCCTGGTGAACAACGCGGGCGGCGCGGTGGGCCTGGAGCCGGTGGCCGAGGCCGACCCGGCGGACTGGCAGGCGATGTACGACACCAACGTGCTCGGCCTGCTGCGGGTGACCAAGGCGCTGCTGCCGAAGCTGGTGGCGAGCGGCGCGGGCCATGTGGTCAACATCACCTCGCTGGCGGGCCACGTGCCGTACGAGGGCGGGGCCGGGTACAACGCGGCCAAGCACGCGGCCGTGGCGGTGAACGAGGTCATGCGGCTGGAGCTGGTGGACCGGCCGGTGCGGGTCACCGAGATCGCCCCCGGGCTGGTCAGGACCGAGGAGTTCAGCCTGGTGCGCTTCCGGGGCGACGCGGAGAAGGCGGCCAAGCCGTACGCGGGGGTGCCCGAGCCGCTGGTGGCCGAGGACGTCGCCGACTGCGTGGCGTGGGCGGTGACGCGTCCGGCGCACGTCAACATCGACCGGATCGACGTCCAGCCCCGGGTGCAGGCGGCGCCGTACCGGATCCACCGGGAGCTGTGAATCGGGACAGTCCCGCGCGAACCGCCCCTTGACGCGGCGGGCGCGCCACTACGGTGAGCCCCGGTAGGGAGTCGATCGGCGAACGGGGACCGTGATGGCGAGCCGGCGGGTGGCGGCGTTCCTGAGCGTGACGGCGGGCGGGGTGCTGGTCGCGACGGCGGCCCCGGCGCACGCCGCAGCACCGGGCTGGCGGAACCTTCCGGGGCCGGCGCCGCTGGTCAACGGGGCGCTGAACCAGGTGGACGCGGCAGGTCCGCGGCTGGCCTGGTCGGTGGGCATCGAGCAGCCCGAGGCGAACCCGCTGCGGTTCCGTACGGCGATCTACCGGTGGGACGGCGCGCGGTGGTCGCGGCAGTCGTCGCCGGTGGCGTTCGTGCCGACGGACGTGGCCGCCTCGGGTCCCCGGCGGGCGTGGGCGGCGGGGGTCACCGGCAACGGTGCGGTGACCGTGCACTGGGACGGGGTGCGCTGGCGGCAGGTGCCGATCCCGGCGGGTGCGGGGACGGTCAACGCGCTGTCCGCCGCCCCGGACGGCTCGGCGTGGGCGGTGGCGCAGAACGTCCGGACGAAGGCGGTCACCGTGCTGCGCTGGACGGCCGGGCGGTGGGCGAAGGTCGCGGTGCCGCTGCCGCCGAGGTCCGGTGTCGCCTCCATCAGCGCCCGTGCGCGCAACGACGTTTGGCTGGCGGGAGCGGCGAACGACACGTCGCTGCTCATGCGGTGGGACGGCCGCGCCTGGCGGAGGGTGGCGCTGCCTCGCCCCGCTTCCCGGGACGTGTCGGGCCTGGCCAAGGTCGTCGCCGTGTCGGCCACGAACGTGTGGGCGGTCCGCAGCCCGCAGGCGGCCTCGCTGCTGCACTGGAACGGCCGTGCCTGGACTCAGCGGGCGCTGCCGTCCGGCCATGGGGCGCTGTCGCTGACCGAGGACGGCCGGGGCGGCGTGTGGGTGCTCCCCTACCCGAACCGTCAGCAGCGCAGCTCGTACTTCCTGCACTGGAACGGCCGCGCGTGGACCCGGTGGCACGGCCCCGCGCGCGACGGCAACGCCCAGCCCGGCGACATCGACCGGCTGCCGGGGACGACGTCGGTCCTGATGGCGGGGGCGCTCCAGGAGCGGCGGCGCAAGATCCCGCTCACCGAGATCTTCCGCTGACCGCCGACCACGGCAACGTCACCTCGCCCAGCCGCCAGCGGCCCCGGCCGCCCAGCGGCGGGCGCGCGATGACGGGATGGGTGCGGGCCAGCAGGGACACCGCCTCGATCCAGCGGGCCCGGGGGCCGAACACCGACTGCGGCGCGGCCACCGCCCAGCACCGGTCGAACTCGGTCAGCAGCGCGTGCACGGGCTCCCCGGGCACGTTGCGGTGGATCAGCGTCTTCGGCAGCCGTTCGGCCAGCTCGGAGGGGCGGGGCAGGGTCGGCAGGTGCGCGGCGAACGTGATCGTGCGGGGTCCCTCCGGTCCCAGCGTGACCCACACGGCCCTTCGTCCGGTCTCGCTGCAGGTGCCCTCGACCAGCACGCCTTCGGGGGCCAGCCGGGAGGTGAGGGCTTCCCACGCCGTCCACGCCGCGGCCTCGTCGTACTGGCGGAGCACGTTGAACGCCCTGATCAGCACCGGCGGCCGGTCCACCGGAAGCTCGAACCCGCCGCGCCGGAACGACAGGTCCTGGTACGCGCCGGTGGGGGCCACGGCCTTGAGGAAGTTCTCTCCGGCGCGGACTCGTTCGGGCTCGATCTCGATGCCGACGACCTGGAGCCGGGGCGACACGACGCGCAGCCGCGAGTACAACTCCACGGTGGTGACGGGCGAGGCGCCGTAGCCGAGGTCGACGGCCAGCGGGCGGCCGGTGGAGCGCAGGGCGCGGGCCTGGGTGACGGCGATCCACAGGTCCACGCGGCGCAGCCGGTTGGGGGCCGTCGTGCCGCGTGTCACCTCCCCGACCGGGGCCCTGCGCTTCGTCACGCCGACGATTCTCCCCCGCTCAGGGATACCGAACGGGATTCGGCTTGGGTTACGGTGATCGGCAGGCTTCCGGCACCCCCGAGGAGAGTCGATGCTCGACCTGGCGACCCTGCACGAGTCCCTCGCCGACGCCCTGCCCGACCGGGAGTGCCTGGTGTGGCGCGACCGCAGGCTGACGTGGAGGCAGGTGACCGACCGGACCCGGCGGCTGGCCCGCGTCCTGCACGACCACGGGCTCGGCAGGCACGGCCGCGCCACCGAGCCCTGGGAGTCGCCCCACGACCACCTCGCGCTCTACCTGCTCAACGGGCCGGAGTACCTGGAGGGGCTGCTCGGCGCGCACAAGGCCCGCGTCGCGCCGTTCAACGTCAACCACCGGTACGTGGACGCCGAGCTGGCGCACCTGTTCGCCGACGCCCGGCCCGGCGCGATCGTCTACCACGCCCGGTTCGCCGCGACGCTGGCCCGGGTGCTGGACGGGCTCGACCGCAGGCCGCTGCTGCTCCAGGTCGCCGACGAGTCCGGGGCCCCGCTGCTGCCGGGGGCGCTGGACTACGAGACCGCCCTCGGCGAGGCCTCCCCCGACCCGTTGCCCGTCCGGCCTGACCCCGATGACCTGCACATCCTCTACACCGGCGGCACCACGGGCATGCCCAAGGGGGTGCTGTGGCGGATCGGGGACCTGCTGTCCGGGCCGCTCGGCGTGCGCGACCGCGACGGGAGCCCGTTCACCGGCGTGGCGGACGCCGTGCGCGCCGCGCTGGCCCGGCCCGAATCCCGCGTCGTGGTGGCCCCGCCGATGATGCACGGCGGCGGGACCTGGACGGCGCTGGGCGCGTGGTGCGGCGGAGGCGTCGTCGTCATCCCCGGCCGCGTCGACCGGCTCGACCCCGCCGCCCTGCTGGCCACCGCCGCCCGGGAACGCGTCACCCGCATGCCGCTGGTCGGCGACGCGTTCGCCCGCCCGCTGGCCGAGGAGCTGGACCGCGCCGCACCCGGCACGTACGACCTGTCGTCGCTGCGGACGATCCTCAACTCGGCCGCCGCGATCAGCCCCGGCGTCCGGGACCGCCTCACGCGCCTGCTGCCGGGCACCCGGATCATCGACATCCTGGGCTCGTCGGAGTCGGGGTTCCAGGTGACGCGGCAGGCCGCCGGGAGCACGCCGTTCGCGCCCGTGCCCGGTGTCGCCGTGGTCAGCGACGACCGCACCCGGCTGCTGGCGCCCGGTGAGGACGAGGTCGGCTGGCTCGCCAAGGGCGGCGTCATCCCGCGTGGCTACCTCGGCGACCCGGACAAGACCGCCGCGACGTTCCTGACCGTCGGGGGCCGCCGCCTGGTGGTGGCGGGCGACCGCGCCCGGCTGCTGACCGACGGCCGCATCGAGGTGTACGGCCGGGAGGCCACCACCATCAACACCGGCGGCGAGAAGGTCTTCGCCGAGGAGGTCGAGACGGTGCTCCGCGACGTGCCCGGCGTCGCCGAGGCCCTGGTGCTCGGC
Source organism: Thermomonospora sp. (assembly GCA_036258615.1). GTDB lineage: Bacteria > Actinomycetota > Actinomycetes > Streptosporangiales > Streptosporangiaceae > Thermomonospora. The sequence continues at coordinate 9,937 of DATADI010000501.1, forward strand.
CGCCCCCACGAACGCTGGGGCCAGGAGGTCGTCGCGGTCGTCCGGCTGACCGGCGGTCTCACCGACGAGGACCTCACCGCGGCGTGCGCGGAACGCCTCGCCCGGTACAAGATCCCCAAGGTGTTCCTGCGCACCGGCGACGCCCTGCGGCTGCCCAACGGCAAGCCCGACTACGCCGCCGCCCGCGCCGTCGTCGCCCGCTCCGCCCCCGAGGAGGACCCATGCCCGACCCGCACGAGCTGATCGCCGACCTGGCGGCCGAGGGCGCCGCCCTCGACGCGCTGGTCGCGCCGCTCGCCCCGGCCGCGTGGGCGACGCCGACGCCCGCCGAGGGCTGGACCGTCGCCCACCAGATCGCCCACCTGGCCTGGACCGACCGCTGCGCGCTCACCGCCGCCACCGACGAGGCCGCGTTCGCGGAGATGGTCGCCGGGTTCACCCTCACGATCGTGGACGACGCCGCCGCCGAGGGCGCGAAGGAAGATCCGGCCGCCCTGCTGCACCGCTGGCGGAACGACCGCCAAGCCCTGGCCGAGGCGCTCCTTCGAGTGCCGCGCGGCCAGAAGCTGCCCTGGTTCGGCCCGCCGATGAGCGCGGCGTCCATGGCCACCGCACGGATCATGGAGACCTGGGCGCACGGCCTCGACGTCGCCGACGCCCTGAACGTGACCGTGGAGCCCACGCCGAGGATCCGGCACGTGGCCCACATCGGCGTCCGTGCCCGCGACTTCGCCTTCCACGTCCACGGCCTGACCCCACCCGCCGACCCGTTCCGCGTGGTCCTGACCGCCCCGGACGGCCAGGAGTGGATCTGGGGCCCCGAGGACGCCCCCCAGTCGGTCACCGGCCCCGCCCTGGACTTCTGCCTGCTGGCCACCCAACGCCGCCACCGCGACGACCTCACCCTGGTCGCCCACGGCCCCGACGCCGACCACTGGCTGACCATCGCCCAGACCTTCGCCGGCCCCCCAGGCCCCGGCCGCACCCCCTCCGCCGACTGAGCAGCCCGCCACCCAAACCTCGCACAACAAAGACCCGGAAGTTCTAACGGCCACCACCGGCAATGCCCGGCCCTTCAGGCGGGTGGCCCGGAGCGCCGGCGGAGGGCCGCCCGCCTGAAGCGTTCAAGGCCGGGCGCGGGGGGTGTGGGGGGTCGTCCCCCCACAAGCAGCGAGAGCTTGCTCGAAGTGGGCAAGGGCATCCTCGGTGAAGAGGACGAAGCGGGCCTCGATGACCTGGGTGGGGGTGGAGAGGACGGTGCCGACGGCGATGCGGGCGGCGTCCGCCATGGGCCAGCCGTAGATCCCGGCGGAGACGGCGGGGAAGGCGACCGTGCGGGCGCCGAGCTCGTCGGCGACGCGCAGGGACTCGCGGTAGCAGGAGGCGAGGAGGTCGGAACGGTCCTCGGTGGCGGAGTAGACCGGGCCGACGGTGTGGATGACCCAGTGGGCGGGCAGTTCGCCCGCGGTGGTGGCGACGGCGTACCCTGTCGGCAGCCCGCCACCGAACCGCGAGGCCCGCAGCCTGCGGCACTCGTCGAGGATGGCCGGGCCACCCCGCCGGTGGATGGCGCCGTCCACTCCGCCACCACCCATCAGCGAGGAGTTGGCCGCGTTGACCACCGCGTCCACCTGCTGCTCGGTGATGTCGCCCTGTACGAGTGTGATGTGCATCACTGGACCACGCCCTCCGCCCTGCCCGATAGCCAACCTAATCGATACCCACGTCGTGATAGGCGTTAAATCACTGCGCGTTAGACCAGCACACGGGTCGAACAGGCCCTAACGTGACAGAGGGATCCCCCGCTGTACCTGGAGGTCCACTGTGAAGATCCTCGTCGCAGGCGCGACCGGCGCCGTCGGACGTCGCCTGGTGCCCCTCCTCGTGGAGGCCGGGCACGACGTCTCCGGCACGACCCGGAGCGCCGAGCGGGCGCAGGCCCTCGAAGAGTCGGGGGCCCGTCCGCTGGTCGTCGACGTCCTGGACGCCGAGGCGCTGCGCGAGACGGTCGCCGCCGACCGTCCCGACGTCATCATCCACCAGCTCACCGACCTGGCCGCCGAGGACTTCGCGGCCAACAACCGGCTGCGCCGCGAAGGCACCCGCAACCTGGTCGAGGCGGCCCGCGCCGCCGGGGTCGAGAAGATGATCGCCCAGAGCATCGCCTGGCTGTACGTGGCCGGCGACAACGCGGCCACCGAGACCGACCCGCTCGACCCCGACGCCCCGCCGTACCCGGGGGTGTCCGCGCTGGAGGAGGCCGTCGGCACGATGCCGCACGGCGTCGTGCTGCGCTATGGAGCGTTTTACGGACCGGGTACCTGGTACGCCCCCGACGGCGCGGTCGCCGAGCGGGTCCGCGCGGGGCTGATGAAGCTCAACCCGGCCTGGACCTCGTTCGTCCATGTGGACGACGCCGCTGCCGCCGCCGTGGAGGCGCTGGAGTGGCCCGCTGGAGCGGTCAACATCGTCGACGACGAGCCCGCCCTGGCGACCGAGTGGATCCCGGTCTACTGCGAGGCCATCGGCGCTCCGGTGCCGCAGGCCAGGGGCCGCCACGCGCGTCCGACGGGCCGCCCGATCTCCAACGCCAAGGCCCGCGAGCTGGGGTGGACGCCCCAGTTCACGAGCTGGCGTGAGGGCTTCGGCAAGCTCTAGCCGTCCCGGCCGTGCCGTCCCTCCCGGGGCGGGGGGGGGGGGGGGGGCG
>DATADI010000502.1:0-2681 GCA_036258615.1 Thermomonospora sp.
GTGGCGCTGCTGGGCCGTCCCAACGTCGGCAAGTCCAGCCTGCTCAACAAGCTGGCCGGGGAGCGGTAGCCCGGAGGCTCACTTACGGCGGGCGCCCCGCTTCTCACGGATCTTCATGGTGATGTCGATCGGGGTGCCCGCGAAGCCGAACTCCTCGCGCAGCCGCCGCTCGATGAAGCGCCGGTAGCTCTCCTCCAGGAACCCGGAGGTGAACAGCACGAACCGGGGCGGCCGGACGCCCGCCTGGGTGGCGAACAGCACCCGGGGCTGCTTGCCGCCCCGGATCGGGTGCGGGTGCGCGGCGACCAGGTCGGCGAAGAACTGGTTGAGCTTGGCGGTCGGCACCCGCGACCCCCAGCCCTCCAGGGCGGTGTCCAGGCCCGGGACCAGCTTGTCGACGTGCCGCCCGGTGAGCGCGGAGATGTTGACCCGCGGTGCCCAGCGAGCGTGCCAGAGCTGCCGGTCGATCTCCCGCTCCAGGTAGTAGCGGCGTTCCTCGTCCAGCCGGTCCCACTTGTTGTAGGCGATCACCAGCGCCCGGCCCGCGTCGACCACCATGGAGATGATCCGCAGGTCCTGCTCGGCGAGCGGCTCGCTGGCGTCGATCAGCACCACCGCGACCTCGGCCCGCTCCAGGGCCGACTGGGTGCGCAGGGTGGCGTAGAAGTCGGCGCCCTGGTTCTCCCGGTAGCGCCGCCGGATCCCGGCGGTGTCGATGAACCGCCAGGTCCGCCCGCCCAGCTCGATCAGCTCGTCCACCGGGTCCCGGGTGGTGCCCGCGACGTCGTCGACGACCACGCGGTTCTCCCGGGCCAGCTTGTTGAGCAGGCTGGACTTGCCGACGTTGGGACGGCCGAGCAGGGCCACCCGGCGCGGTCCGCCGGGGGCCCCCAGCAGGTCGCGGGGCGGCTCCTCGGGCAGCGCTGCCAGCACCGCGTCCAGCAGGTCGCCGCTGCCGCGCCCGTGCAGGGCGCTGACCGGGTGCGGCTCGCCGATGCCCAGCGACCACAGCGCCGCGGCCTCCAGCTCGGTGGCGGCGTCGTCGACCTTGTTGGCGACCAGCACCACCGGCTTGCCGGAGCGGCGCAGGATCTCGACCACCGCCTCGTCCACGTCGGTGGCCCCGACGGTGGCGTCCACGACGAACATCACGACGTCGGCCAGGTCCACCGCCATCCGGGCCTGCTCGGCGATGGCCGCGGCCAGCCCGGCCGAGTCCGGCAGCCAGCCGCCGGTGTCGACCACCGTCAGCCGCCGCCCGCTCCACTCGGCGTCGTAGGCGACCCGGTCTCGGGTCACGCCGGGCACGTCCTCCACGACCGCCTCACGGCGGCCGAGGATCCGGTTGACCAGGGTGGACTTGCCGACGTTGGGACGGCCGACCACGGCCACCACCGGGGGCGGGGGCTGCTCGTGCTCCAGCCCGTCCTCGCCCAGGTCGAGGGCGGTCGCCTCGTCGATGTCGTACTCGCTCACGTTCACTCTTTCCGTGGTCGTCCTCGCCGTACCACGTGCTCCGGGGACGACCGGTCCGGAGCCAGCGGCTGCCCGGGTCACCCCGTGGCGGTGCTCTCCTTGGCGAGCCGGACCACGGTCTCGATGACCTCGGTCAGGCCCAGCTCGGTGGAGTCGATCTCGTGCGCGCCGTCCGCCCTGGTCAGCGGGGAGGCGGCGCGGGTGGAGTCCAGCCGGTCGCGGCGGGCCTGCTCGGCCTGCGTCACCGCGACGGTGGCCGCCGGGTCGGCGGCCAGGTCCCTGGCGCGGCGCTGCGCGCGGGCCGCCTCGCTGGCGGTCAGGAAGATCTTGACGGGCGCGTCGGGCGCGACCACCGTGCCGATGTCGCGGCCCTCGACCACGATGCCCCCGGCGCCGATGATCTCGCGCTGCAGGGCGACCAGCCGTTCCCGGACGGCGGGCACGGCGCTGACCGCGCTGACCGCGTTGGTCACCTCCCGGGTGCGGATGGGGCCGGACACGTCGGTGCCGTCCACCGTGATCGTCGGGGCGTCGGGGTCGGTGCCGCACTCCAGCACCGGCTCGCCCGCCCGCGCGGCCACGGCGCCGGCGTCCTCGACCGGGACGCCGTGGGACAGCATCCACCACGTCATGGCCCGGTACATGGCGCCGGTGTCCAGGTAACGCAGCCCCAGCGCGCGGGCCACGCCCTTGGACGCGCTGGACTTGCCCGACCCGGACGGGCCGTCTATGGCGATAACGAGCGACACGGTGGATTCCTTCCCAGGTCCGAGGGACCGAGCGCCGGTGGGGGATGCGGGGGGAGACGGCCGGTCGGGCACCGGGGCCCCCGGCGTGCCAGGCTACCGTGCGGTCGGGGCGGCGGAGGTCTCGCCGGGGACGGACCAGCCCCGGGCGCGCAGCTCGTCGGCCAGGCGGCCGGCGGCGGCGGGCTCGACCGACAGCTGCACCACGCCGACGGCCATGCCGGGCGAGTGCTCGATGGAGACGTCCTCGATGTTGACCCCGGCGACCCCGGCGGCCTGGAACAGCAGGGCCAGCTCGCCGGGCCGGTCCGGGATGAGCACCGGGACGACCGCGTACCGCGACTGCCGCCCGCCGTGCTTGCCGGGGATGCGGGCGCGCCCGTCGTTGCCCCGGGTCAGCAGGTCCACCACGTGTTCCAGGGCCCCGTCGCCGCCCTGCTCCGCGACGGCGGCGACGGG
>DATADI010000503.1:0-2994 GCA_036258615.1 Thermomonospora sp.
CGCCCCCCCCCACGGCCCCCTGGGCACCCTCCTGTCCGGCGAGGCCGACCACCGCCTCACCCCCACCACCACCCCGGAGGGCTTCAACGGCCGCCTGCGCCCCTTCCAGGAGCGTGGCCTGTCCTGGCTGAAGTTCCTCGACGACCTCAACCTCGGCGGCATCCTCGCCGACTCGATGGGGCTCGGGAAGTCGCCGCAGACGTTGGCGTTGTTGGCGTTGGAGCGGGTGGGGGACGTTCAGGTCGCGCCGACGTTGCTGGTGGTGCCGATGTCGTTGGTGGGCAACTGGCAGCGGGAGGCGGCCAAGTTCACGCCGAAGCTGAGGGTGTACGTCCACCACGGGGGCGGGCGGCGGCGCGGGGCGGGGCTGGCCGAGGCGGTCGCGGGGGCCGACCTGGTGCTGACCACGTACGGGACGGCGGCGCGCGACGCGGCGGCGCTGGCGGAGATCACGTGGGGGCGGGTGGTCTGCGACGAGGCGCAGGCGCTGAAGAACAGCGGGACGCGGCAGGCGCGGGCCCTGCGGAGCATTCCGGCGCGGACGCGTGTCGCGCTGACCGGCACGCCGGTGGAGAACCGGCTCACCGAGCTGTGGTCGATCATGGAGTTCGCCAACCCGGGGATGCTGGGGCCCCGGGCGGCGTTCCGGGAGCGGTTCGCGCGGCCGATCGAGGAGCGCGGGGACGAGGAGGCGGTGGCCGCGCTGCGCCGGGTGACCGGCCCGTTCGTGCTGCGGCGGCTGAAGACCGACAAGGCGATCATCTCGGACCTGCCGGAGAAGCACGAGATGAAGGTCTACTGCAACCTGACCGCCGAGCAGGCGTCGCTCTACCAGGCCACGGTGGACGACATGCTGGCGCGGATCGCCGAGCTGAGCGGGGGCGGCGCCGACGCCCGGGCGGCGCGGCGCGGGCTGGTGCTGGCGACCATGGCGCGGCTCAAGCAGGTCTGCAACCATCCGGCGCACCTGCTCAAGGACGGCTCCCGGCTGCCCGGCCGGTCCGGGAAGCTGGAACGGCTGGAGGAGATCTGCGCGGAGATCCTCGACCAGGGTGAGAAGGCGCTGGCGTTCACCCAGTACGCCGAGTTCGGCTCGATGCTCCAGCCGTACCTGGCGTCGCGGCTGGGTCGGCCCGTGCTGTGGCTGCACGGCGGGACGCCCAAACGACGGCGGGACGAGCTGATCCAGCGGTTCCAGGAGGACGCCGAGCCGTCGGTGTTCCTGCTGTCGCTGAAGGCGGCGGGCACCGGTCTCACGCTGACGGCGGCCAACCACGTCGTCCACATCGACCGGTGGTGGAACCCGGCCGTGGAGGACCAGGCCACCGACCGGGCATTCCGGATCGGCCAGACCCGCAACGTGCAGGTCCGCAAGCTCGTGTGCGTCGGGACGGTCGAGGAGCGGGTGGACGAGATGATCGAGCGCAAGAAGGCGCTGGCCGAGAGCATCGTCGGCACCGGTGAGGACTGGCTGACCGACCTGTCGGTGGCCGAGCTGCGCGACGTGCTGCGGCTGTCGCCCGAGGCGGTGAGCGAGTGACCGGGCGGGAGTGGTGGTCGCGGCGGTTCGTGTCGGTGCTGGAGTCGTTCACCGAGCGGCACCGGCTGCACCACGGTCTCGGGCACTTCCGCGCGGGACGGGTGACGGACCTGCGGGTACGGCCGTTCGAGGTGTCCGCGCGAGTCCAGGGTGCGGAGACGTACGAGGTCGCGATCGGGGTCACCGGCATCGGTGAGGAGACCTGGGCGGTTCTGGAGGCGGAGCTGGCCTCGCGGGCGGTCTTCCGGGCGCGGCTGCTGGCCGGGGAGATGCCGCCCGAGGTCGAGTGGGTGTTCGCCGAGATGGGCGTTCCGTTGTTCCCGGAGGCGGCGCACGACCTGCACCTGATGTGCGAGTGCCCGGGGTACGCCGATCCGTGCGAGCACGCGGCGGCGGTGCTGTTCGCGCTGGCCGAGGCGTTCGACCGTGACCCGTTCCTGCTGCTGGCGTGGAAGGGCCGCTCGCGTGACCGGCTGCTCCAGGGGCTGCGCAGGCGGCCCGCCGAGGGGGCGCCGGACCCGTTCGACGTCGGCGACGCGCCGCTGGAGGCCGCCGGGTACTGGACGCCGGGCGTCGGGCTGGCGGCGCTGCGCGACCGTCCGCCCGGTGTGCCCGGCCCGCCCGACCTGCTGCTGCGGCTGCTCGACCCGCCCGCCGTCAAGGTCCGGCGCCGCCCGCTGACGGACGTGCTCGGCCCGGCGTACGAGGCGATGGGCGACGCCTGAAAGATCTTGCGCGCGGCACGCAGCGTCCGGCGGGGTCTGGGTCGTAGTACCGGCGAGAGACCGGCGGCCGGAAGGTGCGGGATGACGGAGCGAGCCGAGTTCGGGCAGTACGTGGCGGAGCGATCCACGCGGTTGCTGCGCACGGCGTACCTGTTGTGCCGTGACTGGGCCACGGCGGAGGACCTGGTGCAGACCGCGCTGACCAAGGCGTGGCTGGCCTGGGGCCGCATCGGGGCCGACCCCGACCCGTACGTCTACCGGATCCTGGCCAACACGCACACCTCGTGGTGGCGGCGCCGGTGGCGGGGCGAGGTGCCGACCGAACGGCTCCCCGACCTGCCCGCCCCGCCCGCCGACACCGTCGAGGACCGCGACCTGCTGTGGGACGCCCTAGGCCGCCTCGGCCGCCGCGAACGCGCCGCCGTGGTGCTGCGCTACTTCGCCGACCTGGAGCACACGGCCATCGCCGAGATCCTGGGCTGCTCACCGGGGACGGTCCGCGGCCAGATCAGCCGTGCCCTCGCCAAGCTCCGCGTCGACCCCGCGGTCGCGCCCGTACGAGAGAGGATCTGACATGTCGCCCATCGAGGAGCGGCTCCGCCAGGTGCTGGCCGAGCACAGCGAGGGCCGCCAGGCCCCGCCCGACCTCGCCGAGCGCGCCGAGCACGGCGCCCGCACCGTCCGCCGTCGCCGCCGCGCCACGGCCGCCGCCGCCCTGACGGCCACGGC
>DATADI010000504.1:0-6815 GCA_036258615.1 Thermomonospora sp.
CCCGCCCCCCGCCGCCCACGGCGGGCCACCCCCGAAGGGGCCCGCCGTCGTCCTGTCGCAGGTCCGGGGTCAGCGTCGCCGGGTCACCGCGTCGGCCACGGCGCGGAAGGCGTGGATCGCCTCGCCCTGGTGAACGGCCGAGTTGAGGTCCTCGCTGGCCTTGACGATGACGACGCCGTCCCTGGGGGAGACGTAGACGTACTGCCCGAGGATGCCGATCGCGGTGTAGTCGCCACGGTCCCCGTCGCCGAGCCACCACTGGTACCCGTAGCCGTAGGCGTTCTCCGGGCTGTCCGGCTTCTCGGGGACCAGGCGGCCCGGCTGCAGGTACGGCGCGGAGCTGTGCGTGGACTCCCGCACCCACCGGGCCGGGATCACCTGACGGCCGCCCGCGCGTCCGTCGCGCAGGTAGAGCAGGCCGAAGCGGGCGAAGTCGCGGACGGTGGCGTGGTAGCAGCAGTACCCGATGTCGTTGCCCGCGTAGTCACGGCCCATCTGCATCGGCGCCGCCATGCCCGCCGGACGCCAGATCCGGTCCCGGACGTAGGCGGACAGCGGCCGACCGGTCGCCTTGGCGACGACCCAGCCGAGCACGAACGTGTTCATCGAGTCGTAGTTCCACCGGGTGCCCGGCGGCCGTTCGCGGACCGCCTCACGGGCCTGCGTGGTGAGCGGCGTGCCGAGGACCATGCGGATCGTCGTGGCGGTCGAGCCCTTGGTGGGGTTGCTGTAGTCGGTCTCGTCGTACCTGTGGCCGGACGCCATCTGCAGCACGTCGCGGATCTTCACGCCGTCGTAGCCGGTGCCGCGCAGCTCGGGGACGTACGCGGTGACGGGGTCCTCGACCGAGCGGATATGGCCGTCGGCGAGGGCCGCCCCGACGGCGGCCGAGGTGATCGACTTGCCGACCGACCAGGAGTTGAACCGGCTGGCCGCGCCGTAGCCGGAGAGGTAGCGCTCGTCGACGATCGTCCCCTGGTGCAGGACCAGGTAGCCGAGGGTCGAGGAGCGGGCCAGGAAGTCGCGCAGCGTCCGCTGCCGTCCCTGGTACGTGTAGGCCGCCTCGATCCGCCGTGGCTGGGCGGCGAGCGGTTCGGGGCGGTCGGCGGCCGGGATCGTGGTCTGCGGATAGAAGGGCAGGTGCGCCAGGAGCGGCAGCGGCAGCGGGGCGTCGTCGGCCTTCGCCGGGAGCGGCAGCACGGCCGTCAGCAGCACGCCCGCCGAGACCGCCGTGGCCAGGGTTCGCTTGAGCATCGGGGCTCCGTTCGTCGGGGGTGGCGCCTATGGAAACCCCTTAGCACCAATGGTGTCAACAGTGGTGCTAAGCGTCCCGGGTATCCTGGCGCGGTGACGGAACCGGCCCCCGCCCGGCCTCGGCGGCGCCGCTCCCTGGGCTTTCTCACCCCGGAGCGCATCGTGGACGCCGCCATGGCGATCATGGAGAGCGAGGGCGCGGAGGCCCTGACGTTCCGGCGGCTGGGCGCCGAGCTGGACGTCGACCACACCGCCGTGCTGCGGCACTTCGGCGGCAAGGACGACCTGCTGCGGGCGCTGACTGAGCGGCTGGTGAGCGAGTCGCTGGAGGGCTTCGCGCCCTCGCCGGACTGGCGCCGCACCCTGGCGGACCTGGCCCGGCGGGTGCGCCGGGCGTGCCGCGCCCATCCGCACGCGGCGGCCTTGGTCGCCGGGCGGACGGCCCGCCGGGAGGCCGAGTTCGCCGGGGCGGACATCGTGATCGGGGCGCTGCTCCAGGCCGGTCTGCGCGGTCGCGAGGCCGCCTCCTGTTACCGGGCGCTGGTCGACATCACGCTGGCCTACTCGGCGCTCGAGGCGACCCGGCTCACGTTGCCCGACGACGCCCTGGCCGGTGACCACGGAGCCTGGAGCCGCGAGTACCTCGCGCTGCCGCCCGACCGCTACCCGAACATCGCGGCCGTCGCCCCGCACCTGGCCGACGTGGACGCCGAGGACCAGTTCGAGGTCGCCCTCGAGCTGTTCCTCGACGCCGTCGAGGTGCGCGCCCGCCGAGCCTGAGGTCAGGCGTCCCGGCGTCGCAGGACGGACAGACCCGCCGCCAGCGCCACCGCCGCCCACGCCGCCAGCAGCGCCGCGCCGGCCGCCGGGGAGTACGGGTCCCCGTCGTCGCGCAGGAACGCGCCGCCCGCCGCGTGCGGCAGCAGTTCGGCGATCCGTTCGGCGGCCGTCAGGTCCGTCGCCGACAACGACGCCGGGACGACCGTCATCAGCAGGAACACCACCGTCAGGGTCGTCACCGCGCTCCGCAACGCCATAGCCGCGCCCACCGTGGCCGCCCCCATCACCGCCAGGTACACCGCGATCGTCAGGACGTCCCCGATCAGCCCCGTCGCCGAGACCGCCCCCCACGAGCCCAGCAGCGGCCACGCCGCCAGCGCCCCCGTCACCGCCATCACCGCGCCGGTCACGCCGCACACCACCGCCGCGACCACCGCCTTGGCCGCCAGCAGCGCGCCCCGCTGCGGCACCCACTGCACCGTCGTCCGCATCGACCCGGCCGCGTACTCCGCCGTCACCAGCAGCATCGCCAGCGCGATCACCGCGAACTGCGCCAGTTCCACCGCCTGGGCCGCGACCTGCCCCCACGCCGTGACCCCCCGGTCATCGGACGGGTCGGTGTTGGTGTTGGCGTCCACGATGTAGATCGCGGTCTGCGCCGAGGCCGCCGCCATCAGCACCACGCCCGCGACCGCTCCCCACCAGGTCGAACGGACCGACCACGCCTTCGTCCACTCGGCGGCCACCGCGCCCTTCAGGGTCTCGATCGTGCCGCCGGGGCGTACCGCCTGCCGCGCCGTCATGCCAGGCTCCCCGCGCCGCCCGCCGTGAACTGGGCCGTCCCCGACGTCAGCTCCATGAACGCCTCCTCCAGCGACACCTCGACCGGGCTCAGCTCGTGCAGGGGGACGCCCGCCGCGAACGCCGCCTCGCCCACCCTTTCGGCAGGCAGCCCGGACACCTCCAGCTCCCGTTCCGACATCGCGGTCACCGATGCCCCCTGGGCCTGCAACGCCGTCGCCAGCATCGCCGCCCGAGGTGTGCGGACCCGCACCCGCCGCCGCCCCGCCGCGAGCACCTCGTCGATCGGCGCGTCCGCCAGCAACCGGCCCCGCCCGATCACCACCAGCCGGTCGGCGGTCAGCTGCATCTCGCTCATCAGATGGCTGGACACCAGCACCGTGCGGCCCTCGGCGGCCAGCGACCGCATCAGCTCCCGCACCCACCGCACCCCGTCCGGGTCCAGCCCGTTGACCGGCTCGTCGAACATCAGCACCCCCGGATCGCCCAGCAGCGCCCCCGCGATCCCGAGCCGCTGGCTCATCCCCAGCGACAGCGCCCCGGCCCGCCGGTCGGCCGCCGCGCCCATCCCCACCAGCTCCAGCACCTGCGTCACACGCCGTACCGGGATCCGGTTGCTGCGCGCCATCGCCATCAGGTGCGCCCGCGCCGACCGTCCCGGATGCACCGCCCGCGCGTCCAGCAGCGCGCCCACCTGACGCAGCGGGAAGCGCATCGACCGGTACGGGCGGCCCGCCACCAGCGCCGTCCCCGACGTCGGCACGTCCAGCCCCACGATCATCCGCATCGTGGTGCTCTTTCCGGCGCCGTTGGGCCCGAGGAACCCCGTCACCGTGCCCGGCTCCACCCGCAACGACAGCCCGTCCACCGCCGTCACGTCCCCGTACCGCTTGGTCAACCCCCGCAGCTCGATCACTCGGCCCCTCCGCACCCCGGCTCACCCGACGCCGGACACGCTAGGAACCCGTCCCCAGCCGCCACACCCCGCGAAAGCCACACCCCGGCCCCCACTTTCGTCAGGGGCGGGGTCTGCGAGGATTGCCGGGAGGCCGGAGACGACGGAGGGCACGGTGAAGGATCTGCTCGGCGGAACGGCCCCCTCGGTGCGGGTCGCCGGACGTGACCTGGCGGGCGACGAGCTGCTGGAACGGGCGTCGGCCGTCGCCGCCGAGATCCGTGGAGCCGACACCGTCGCGGTGCACGCCACGGCGAGCCTGGAGACGGTCGTCGCGGTCGTCGGCGGCATCCTCGCCGGGGTTCCGGTGGTGCCGGTGCCGCCCGACTCCGGTCCCGACGAGCGCGCGCACATCCTCGGCGACTCGGGCGCGAGCCTGCTGCTGGCGGCCGAAGGCGCCGTGAGCGGCGAGGGCCTGCCGAAGCCGGTCCCGGTGGACCGGCTGCCGCGCACGGGTGCGGCCGCACCGGCCGCACCGGGGGACGACGCCACCGCCCTGATCCTCTACACCAGCGGGACGACGGGCGCGCCCAAGGGCGTCCTGCTGTCGCGGGGTGCGATCGCCGCCGGGCTGGACGCGCTGGCCGAGGCGTGGGCGTGGACCCCGGACGACGTGCTCGTCCACGGGCTGCCGCTCTTCCACGTGCACGGCCTGATCCTGGGTGTCCTCGGGGCGCTGCGGGTGGGGTCGCCGCTCGTCCACACCGGGCGTCCGAAGCCTGCGGCGTACGCGTCCGCCGCCGATGCTGGGGGGACGTTGTTCTTCGGCGTCCCGACCGTCTGGTCGCGCATCGCCGCCGACCCGGCGTCCGCCGCGGCGCTGCGAGGGGCGCGCCTGCTCGTCTCGGGCAGTGCGCCGCTTCCCGTCCCCGTCTTCGAACGGCTCTCCGCGCTCACCGGACACCGTCCCGTCGAGCGTTACGGCATGACCGAAACGCTCATCACCGTCAGCGCGCGCGCCGACGGCGACCGGCGTCCCGGGCACGTCGGCACTCCGCTGCGGGGGGTGCGCACCCGGCTGGCCGACGAGGACGGCCGACCCGTTCCGCGGGACGGGCAGACGCCCGGTGAACTGCACGTCCGCGCGCCGCTGCTGTTCACCGGCTACCTCAACCGGCCGGAGGCCACGGCGGAGTCGTTCACGGCGGACGGCTGGTTCCGCACCGGCGACATCGCGACCATCGACGAGCACGGCTGGCACCGCATCGTCGGCCGGGCCTCCACCGACCTCATCAAGAGCGGCGGCTACCGGATCGGTGCGGGGGAGATCGAGGACGCCCTCCTCGCGCACCCCGACGTCCGGGAGGCGGCCGTCGTCGGCACCCCGCACGCCGACCTGGGGGAGCAGGTCACCGCCTACGTGGTCGCCGAGGGTGTGGAGGAGCGGCAGCTCATCGACTTCGTCGCCGAACGCCTGTCGGCCCACAAGCGTCCTCGCGTCGTGCACCTGGTGGACTCGCTGCCCCGCAACGCCATGGGCAAGGTCGTGAAGTCCCGCCTCGGCGGCTGACCCGGATCAGGGGTGTTCGGCCGTGCTCAGGGTGCGGCTCTTGGACAGGGCGCGGCAGAGGTGGGTCTCGGCGGTCGTCACGTCGCCCCGACGGCGGGCGGTGCGGCTCAGGCCGATCTCGGCGCGGATCTCGCCCGGCGTGTAGGAGCGTTCGGACGACACGCACAGGGCCCGCTCGTAGAGGCGTTCGGCCTCTCGGAGGTCCCCGGTGCGCAGTGTGGTACGGCCGAGCCAGGTGAGCGTGTCGGCCACCTCGGTCCACAGGGCGAGGTCCTCCGCGACGCGCAGGGTCTCGCGGTGGAGCCGCAGGGCGGTGGTGTGGTCGCCGTCGAGGTCGGCGAGCAGCGCGAGGGGACGGGTGGCGCGGAGGGTTCCCCAGGCGTCGCCGAGGGACCGGAAGCGGGCGGCGGCGCGTTCGGCGTCGGCCCGCGCCGCCTCGGGGCGGTCCCCGGCGAGGGCGTGACCGGCGCGCTCGGCCAGGGCGGCGGCCTCCCCCCACACGTCGCCGTTCGCCCGGGACCCGGCCAGGCTCTGGGCGATGAGGCGTTCCCCCTCGGCATGGCGTCCGGCGGAGTACAGGCCGGAGCCGACGAAGCCGAGCAGCCGGGCACGCAGGGCGGGATCCTCCACACCGGTCAGGGGCTCGACCTCGCCCACCGGCCGGATGCGCAGCTCCACGCCGGTGAGCCAGCCCCGGGCCGCCGCCCGTGCGTCCGGCGGGCCGCCGTCCAGGGCCAGGGCGGCGTGCAGGGACCGGCGGGCCTCGGCGAGCCGTCCCCGCAGGAACCAGTACCAGGCCATCGCGTTCACCAGCCGCAGCGCCGCCTCGGCGTCCGCCGTCTGGAGGGCGGTGTCGAGGACGCGGCGCAGGTTGACCGTCTCGGCGTCCAGGCGTTCCAGCCAGTGGCACTGCCCGGGGCCGCGCAGCTCGGCGTCGGCGCGTTCGGCCAGGCCGAGGTAGTACTCCATGGCGCGGGCGCAGACCATGGCGAGTTCCCCCGCCTCGGCGAGGCGTTCGGCGCAGTACGCCGCGACGGACTCCAGCAGCCGGAACCGCTCACCCTCCCGCACGACCAGCGAACGGTCCACCAGCCGGGCCACCACGTCCAGCACGCGGGGGCCGGGCAGCCCCGGGTCGGCGCAGACGGCCTCGGCGGCGGACGCGGCACAGCCGTCGGGATGCGCGGCCAGGCGGCGCAGCACGGTCCGCTCGTCCTCGGTCAGCGGCTCCCAGCTCCAGTCGATCATCGCCTGGAGGGTCCGCTGCCGGGCGGGGCGGCCCCGGCCCCCGGCGGACGGCAGGGTGAACCGGTCGTCCAGCCGCTCGACCAGCCGGTCCGCGCTCAGGCCCCGCAGCCGGGGCGCGACCAGCTCCAGGGCCAGCGGGATGCCGTCCAGCCGCCGCACCACGGCGCTGACCGCCGCCGCGTTGCCGGAGTCCAGGGCGAACCCCGGGACCGCCGCCGACGCCCGTTCCACGAACAGCCGCACGGCACTCGACCGGGCGGCGACGGC
>DATADI010000505.1:0-10233 GCA_036258615.1 Thermomonospora sp.
CTTCACGCCGATCCACCCTACGCACCCCTCCCGGCGAGACGGCCGGGCGACCCAGGTCACGGCAGTGCGCGGGGCCTGCCGAACCAGCGGTCGAGGGTCTGGGTGAGGGTGATGGGGTCGCCGCCCGTCCAGGCCGTGTAGCCGTCCGGGCGGACGAGCAGGGCGTCGTCGCCGTAGGCGGCCTTGGCCCGGACGACGGTCACCGGGCGGTCGGCGGCGACCGCCACCAGGTCGTCCCGCCCGGCGAGGTCCAGGAAGAGGGGACGCCCGGCGCGGAGCAGCTCGACGAGGCGGACGGTGCCGTCGTCGGTGTGCAGCGGCAGGTCGGGGGCCAGGTGACCGGCCCCGGGGACGCCCACGTCGTACACGGTGCGGACGCCGCTGACCATGCCGCTGAGATGGTCGCTGACCTGGTCCAGCTCCATCAGCTCGGCGAACAGCTCGCGCAGCGGGTCCACGGCCGGGTCCGGGTCGGCCAGGGCGTTCTGGGCGCGGACGTTCCACAGCACCCGCGCGGCGACCGGGTGGCGTTCGGCGTGGTAGGTGTCGAGCAGCCCGTCCGGGGCGCGGCCCTGCACCTGGGCGGCGAGCTTCCAGCCGAGGTTAAGGGCGTCCTCCAGGCCGGTGTTGAGGCCCTGGCCTCCCCAGGGGAAGTGGACGTGCGCGGCGTCCCCGGCGAGGAGCACCCGCCCCTTGCGGTACGTCTCGGCCTGGAGCGCGGCGTCCCCGTACCGGCTCAGCCAGCGGGGGTCGGTCATCGGGACGGGCCGTCCGGCGATGCGCTCGGCGGCGTCCCGGAGTTCCTCCAGCGTGACGGGTGCCTGCCGGTCGGGGTGCGGCCCGCGGTAGTCGTAGGTGGTGATGCGGCCGTGGCCGAGCGGGTTGGGCCACACCATCAGCCAGCCCCGGGGTGTGCGGTGCCAGCCTCCGGGCAGGTCGGGCGGCAGCCGCACGACGCCCATGAGCGCGGCGACGCGGGCCTCGGTGCCGGTGAACGGGATCCCGGCGGCCTTGCGCACGACGCTGCGGGCCCCGTCGGCGCCGACGACGTACCGGGCGTCGACCTCCCGGCCGTTCACGGTGAGGGTGACCCGGTCGGCGCGCTGGACGAGCCCGGTGACCTCGTGGCCGCGCCGGATCTCGGCGCCCAGCTCGACGGCGCGGTCGGCGAAGACCTGCTCGGCCCATGCCTGGGGGCTGCCGACGAGCGTGGGCCCCTCGGTGACGACGCGGCCGAGGTCCAGGCCGAACATGCCGGAGAAGTGGAACCGGACGTCGCCGTACACGGGCCGCCCGACCGCCTCCAGCAGGCCCCTGCGGTCGAGGCCCTGCGCCGTGCGGGCGTGCAGGGTCCCGGCCTTGGACTCGCCGGTGGGCTCGGGAAGCCGTTCCAGCACGACGGGCCGTACCCCCTGGAGGGCGAGTTCGGCGGCCAGGAGCATGCCGACGGGGCCGCCGCCGACGATCGCGACGTCGATCATCACGGGGCTCCCACGGGGACGGCGGGCTCGGCGGCGGGGACGGTCGCGCGGCGGCGGGCGAACGTCAGGGACACCAGGGCACCGGCCAGCATGCCGCCCGCCGCCACGAACGTGGCGGTCCGCAGCCCGTCGGCCAGCTCCGGCCCGGTCGCGTCGCCGAGGCCGCCCGCCACGACCAGCACCGCCAGCCCGAGCGCCGACCCGACCTGGAGGGCGGTGGAGGCGAGCCCGGAGGCCACGCCCTGCTCGCGGGCCGCGACCCCGGTGGCGGCGGCGATCCACATGCCGGTCCAGGTGAGGCCCTGGGACACGCCCATGATCACGATGCCCGGCAGGACCGCCCAGTACGAGCCGTCCGCGCTCACCCCGAGGGCGAGCACGGCGGTGCCGGCCGCGCCGCCGGTGGTGCCGCCGAGCAGGGTGGCGCGCATCCCGATCCGCCCGGCGAGCCGCCCGCCGAGCTGGGTCCCCAGCGCGATGAGCAGCGATGGGACCAGGAACGCCAGCCCGGTGGTGATCGCCCCGTACCCGAGCACGGTCTGGAAGTACACGGTCAGGAAGTACGGCACCGCGTTGAAGGTGGCCCCGAAGACCAGGATGACCGCGATGGCGGGGCTGAGGCTGCGGTTGCCGAACAGCCGCAGCGGCATGAGCGGGTCGCGGCTGTACCGCTCGACGGCCAGGAACGCGGCCAGCAGGACGGCGGCCAGCGCGAAGCCCGCCAGGATGGACGGCGACGTCCAGCCCGCCTCGGGGCCCTGGATGAGCGCGAACGCCAGCAGGCTCACCCCGGCGGTCGCCAGCACCGCGCCCGGCAGGTCGAACCGGCGGCCCCGCTCGCGCGGCCCGTCGGCCGGGATCAGCGCGAACGCGGCGGCGATGGCCACGGCGGCCAGCGGCACGTTGACGTAGAACACGCCCTCCCAGCCCCAGGCGCCGGTCAGCACACCGCCCGCGAGCGACCCGAGGGCCAGGCCGCTGGCCCCGGCGCCACTCCACACGCCCAGCGCCCGGTTGCGCGCCGGGCCCTCCTCGAACAGCGTGTTGACCAGCGCGAGGGTGGCCGGGAAGAGCAGCGCCCCGCCGAGCCCCTGCACGGCCCGCGCGGCGACCAGCAGTTCCTTGCTGTCGGCCAGGCCCCCGGCCAGCGAGGCCAGCGCGAACAGCGTCATGGCCAGGACGAACATCCGGCGGCGGCCCAGCAGGTCGGCGGCCCGGCCGCCGAGGAGCAGGAAGCCGCCGTAGGTGACCGCGTAGGCGCTGGCCACCCACTGCAGGGTCTGGGCGGAGAAGCCCAGGTCGGCGCCGATGGCGGGCAGCGCGACGTACACGATGGTGAAGTCGAGCGCGGTGATGAGCTGCGACAGCGCGAGCAGGGCCAGCAGGCGGCCCGTGCGGAAGGACGGCATCGGAATCCTTCTTACGATTGTCCGGAAAAAACGAACAGTACGAGATCTTCGTACGAACCTGCTCCGGCCGTCAACCGGTTGTACGAGAAGTCCGTACGATGGGGGCATGACCCTGCTCCACCCCGCCCGCGACCAGATCGACCTGGTCGACGTCCTGGCCGCGCTGGGCCATCCGGTGCGCGCCGAGATCGTGCGCAGGCTCGCCTCCGGCGAGGAGCGCTTCTGCGGCTCCGTGCTGCCGGACGTCCCGAAGTCCACGCTGACCCACCACTGGCGGGTGCTCCGCGAGAGCGGCGTGATCCGCCAGCGCCCCGAGGGCCGCAAGCTGTACATCACCCTGCGCCGCGACGACCTGAACGCCCGCTTCCCCGGCCTGCTCGACCTGTTCTTCGCCGAGTCCGCCCCGGCCGAACGGTCCGGAGTCGACTGACCGCGCCCGAGGCCCGATTACTTACCATGTGGTAGAAAATCGGGATGCACCTCGTACCGCTCCCCCAGCGTGTGACCCCGGCCGGCGGGCCCCCGTTCCGGTCGGGGCGGCGGCTCCGCGTCACCGTCCCCGATCCGGAACTGCGCGTGACGGCCGAGGTCGCCGCCGATCTGGTGACCCGGCTGCACGGCGTCGCCACGGCGGTGGAGGTCGGCGGCACGGGTGACCTCGACCTCGTCCTCACCGAGGAGCCGCCGCAGGTCGCCGCCGTCCGGGGCGTGGACCCGCTCGACGCGGGTCCCGGCCCGCGCGAGCGGTACGAGCTGGTCGTGGACGAGCGGAGGGCGACCGTCACCGCGTGCTCGGCGGAGGGCCTGTTCCGGGGCGCGACCACGTTCGCCCAGTGGCTCCGCCAGGACGACGGCCTCACCGCGCCCGCCGTGCGGATCACCGACGGGCCCGCGCTGGCCTGGCGCGGCCTGTCCCTGGACGTGGTGCGCCGGTTCTTCCCCGTCGAGCAGGTCAAGCAGGTCATCGACCTGCTGGCCCTCTACCGGTTCAACGTGCTGCACCTGCATCTGACCGACAGCCAGGCGTGGCGTCTGGAGATCGGCGGATGGCCCCGGCTGACCGCCGACACGCCGCACTACACCCACGACGACTACCGCGAGATCGTCGCGTACGCGGCGGCCCGGTTCGTCACCGTCGTCCCCGAGATCGACATGCCCGGTCACGTGCTGGCGGCCGTCCGGGCCTACCCGGAGCTGCAGGGCGACCGGAAGCCCGCCCACGAGCTGCTGGCCTACCTCGACCCGCGTGCCGAGGCGGCCCGGCGGTTCGCGCGCGACGTGCTCCACGAGGTCGCCGCCCTCACCCCGGGGCCGTACCTGCACGTCGGCGGCGACGAGGCGTTCGGGATGCCGCACGAGCTGTACGCGGAGTTCATCGCCGACGCGCTGGAGGTCGCGCGGGACACGGGCAAGAAGGTCGTCGGCTGGCAGGAGGTCGCCCGCTCCGGAGCGGTGCGGCCCGAGGACCTGGTGCAGTGCTGGGTCGGGGCCGGGGACGAGTTCGACCCCGAAGCCGCCCGCGCGAAGGCGCCGCCCGAGTACCTGCCGCTGATCGACATCGTGGCGGAGTCCTTCGCACGGGTGCCGCACGACATGCCCGCCGCCGTCGCCGCCGGGGCCTGGGTGCTGGCCTCCCCGAGCAGCCACCTGTACCTGGACCGCCGGTACGCGGAGGAATCCCTGCTGGCCGAGCAGAACGCGGTGCGGGAGACGGTGGGCTTCGGCTCGTACCGGCCGCGCACGACGCGTGAGCTGTTCGACTGGGATCCCGCCGGGCCGGCCGAGATCCCGGCGGAGGCCAGGATCGCCGGTGTCGAGGCCGCGATCTGGTGCGAGACCGTCCGCGACTTCGACGACCTGGTGTTCCTCCTGCTGCCGCGCCTGCCGGGGATCGCGGAGAAGGCGTGGACGCCCCGGCTCACCGCATGGGAGGACCACCGCGCCCGCCTCGCCGGGCACACCGGCTGGTGGGACCGGCTCGGCTGGGGCGCGTACTACCGGTCCGCCGAGGTGTTCGCCCCGGAGGCGTGAGCGCTCGCCCGCTCGAACTCCTCCCGGCGCTCCCGCTGCCGGGCGACGTCGGCGACCGGGGCCGCCAGCACCAGCCTGCGGGTGTACTCGTGCTCCGGCCGCGTCGTCACGGCGGCGGCCTCCCCGGTCTCCACGATCTCGCCGTGCCGGATGACCGCCACCCGGTGGCTCATCACCCGGACCACCGCCAGGTCGTGGGAGACGAACAGGTACGACACCCCGGTCTCCCGCTGGATCTCCAGGAGCAGGTCCAGCACCGTCTGCCGGGTCGTGAGGTCCAGCGCCGAGACGGGCTCGTCGCACACCACCAGCTTCGGGCCGATCGCCAGCGCGCGGGCGATGGCCACCCGCTGGCGCTGCCCGCCGGAGAACTCGCGCGGCAGCCGGTCGGCGGCGTCGGCCGGGAGCCGGACCCGGTCGAGCAGCCCGGCCACCCGGCGGCGCGCCTCCGCCCGGCCGAGGCCCTGCGCGAGCAGCGGCTCCGACAGGGTGTCGCCGATGGTCAGCGACGGGTTCAGCGAGGTGTACGGGTCCTGGAAGATGACCTGGAGGTCCCGGCTCAGCTCGCGGCGCCGCCGGGCGGTGGCCCGCTCGACGCGCTCGCCCGCGAAGGTGATCGCCCCTGACCGTACGGGGACCAGGCCCAGGATCGCGCGGCCGATGGTGGTCTTGCCCGATCCCGAGCCGCCGACCAGGCCCAGGGTCTCCCCCGGGCGGATGTTCAGCGACACGCCCTTGAGCACGTCGGTGCGCGGGGCCCGCCAGCCCTTGCCGGGGAAGGACACGCGCAGGTCCTCCACGGTGAGCAGGTCGTTCACGCGTCCTCCTTCTCCATGGGCCGCCAGGGCTCGCGCGCGGGGGCCTGGTCGAGCACCGCGCCGAGCAGCCGCCGGGTGTAGGGGTCGCCGGGGTCGTGCAGGACCCGCGTGGTGGCGCCGGTCTCGACGATGCGGCCCTCGTTCATCACGGCCACGCGGTCGCACAGGTCGGCGATCACGCCGAGGTCGTGGGTCACGAGCAGGACGCCGAGCCCGCGTTCCTTCTGGAGCCGCCGCAGCAGGCCGAGCACCTCCGCCTGGACCATGACGTCGAGGGCGGTGGTGGGCTCGTCGGCGATGAGGAGTTCGGGGTCGCAGGACATCGCGCCCGCGATCAGCACGCGCTGCGCCATCCCGCCGGAGATCTCGTGCGGGTAGGAGGCGAACACCCGCTCGGGCTCGGCGATCTCCACCGTCCGCAGCAGGTCGAGGGCCCTGGCCCTGGCCTCCGCCCTGGACAGCCCGAGCTTGTACCGCATCGGCTCCATGAGCTGGCTGCCGACGGTGAACGCCGGGTCGAGATTGCTCATCGGCTCCTGCGGGATGTACGCGATGACGGTGCCGCGCAGCGCCCGGTGCCGGCGTTCGGGCAGGCCGACGACCTCCTGGCCGCGCACGGTGATGCTGCCGCCGCTGACGTGGCCGCCCTCGGGCAGGATGCCGAGGATCGAGAAGGCCGTCTGCGTCTTGCCGGACCCCGACTCGCCGACCAGCCCGACGACCTCGCCTTCCCGGACGTCGAGGTCGACGCCGTGCACGACGTCCTTCACCGTGCCGTCGGCCAGCGCGTACGAGACCTTCAGCCCGCGCACCGACAGCAGCTCGGCACGGTCGCCCGCGTGCTCCCCCGCCGGGGTCGCGGCGGGCGTCCGGGACCGGGCCCGGCGGGCGGGCTCGGCCCCGCGGTCCTCCAGGGCGTCGCGCAGCGCGGCGGCCAGCAGCACCAGGGACGCGTTCGTGACGCCCAGCGCCAGGCCCGGCCACACCAGCATCGTCGGCTCACGCTGGATGTTCTTGAACGCCTCGTTGAGCATCGCGCCCCAGGTGGGGGTGTCGCCGCTGCCGATGCCCAGGAACTCCAGGCCCGCCTGCAGCGCGATGGCCAGCCCGGCGACCAGGGCGACCTGGATGACGATCGGGGCGCGCACGACGACGAGCACGTGCCGCGCCACGATCCGGGTGTCGGTCAGGCCCGACACCTTGGCGGCGTCCACGTACAGCTCGTTGCGGACGTTGGTGACGATGCCGCGTACCAGCCGGTAGAAGCTCGGCGCGACCAGCACGCCGAGCACCACCATGAGCACCCACACCGTGGGGCCGAGGATCGCACGGGAGGCCAGCAGCACCACCATGGCCGGGAGCGCCATGAGCAGGTTGACCACCCAGCTCGCCACGGCGTCGAACCGCCCGCCGCGGTACCCGGCCAGCAGCCCGGCGGGCACGCCGAGGACCAGCGCCACCAGCACGGCGAGCACGGCCCCGCCCAGGGTGTTGCGCCCGCCGTGCAGCAGCCGCGACAGCACGTCCCGCCCGGCGGAGTCGAAGCCCAGCGGGTGGCCCGCCGTCGGCCCCGCGAACGAGTCGCGCAGTTCCGAGACGTTCGGGTCCTGCGGGCTGAGGATCGGCGCGCCGAGCACGGCCAGCACCACGAGGGTGAGCACGACCGCCGAGGCCAGCCCGAGCGGGTTCTTCAGCAGGCGTTTCGCGGTGCCGCTCATGCGACCCTCGCCTTCGGGTTGAGCCAGCCGATGAGGACGTCCACGACGAGGTTCACGGTGACCACCACCAGGACGGTGACCATGACCAGCGCCATGATCACGGGGATGTCGCCGCGGGTGGTGTAGGCGACGGTCATGCTGCCCAGGCCGGGCAGCCCGAAGATCTGCTCCACCAGCACCGCGCCGCCGAGCAGCCCCACGAACTGCATGCCCAGCACGGTCAGCGCGGGCGCCCCCGCGTTCCGCAGCACGTGGCGGAACACGATCCGCCACGGCGGCAGCCCGCGCGCCCGCAGCGTCCGCACGTAGTCCTGGCGCAGCACGTCGATGACCGCGCCGCGCACCTGCTGGGTCACGCCCGCCACCGCGCCGACCGACAGCGACAGGATCGGCAGCGTCACCGTGGACAGCCAGCCGGACGGCGACTCGGTGAACCCGGTGTAGCCGATGGCGGGGAACCAGCCGAGCTCCACGGCGAACACCACCACGATGACCAGCGTGACCAGGAAGCCCGGCAGCGCGTACCCGAGGACGGCCAGCACCTGCACCAGCCGGTCCACCGGACCGCCGCGCCGGACCCCGGCCCACACCCCGAACAGCAGCGACACCACGGCGGTGACCAGGGTGACGCCCAGCAGGAGGCTGAGGGTGACCGGCAGCCGCGTGCCGATGGCCTGCACGACGTCCTCGCCGGTGAACCAGGAGAGGCCGAAGTCGCCCCGGACGGCGTGCCCGAGCCAGTCCAGGTACTGCACGAGCACGCCCCGGTCCAGGCCCAGCTCGGCGTTCTTGGCGTCCACCTGCTCCTGCGTCGCCGCGGACCCCAGCAGCTGGCGGCCCACGTCCAGGTCCGGGATCGACAGCAGCAGGTAGCTCAGGAACGAGATCACCAGCAGGAGCACCGCCCCCGCCGCGACCCTGCGCGCGATGAAGGTCAGCATGCCGCCGTCGTCACTTGACCGGGGTGTAGTTGTAGATCGAGGGGACGGCCATGCCCGACTGCGGCGTGATCTTCACGCTGCCGTCGGAGGCGTGCAGGTACGCCATCCGGTAGAACGGCACGAACCAGGCGTCCTTGACCAGGTGCTCGTTGAGGGCCTGCAGCTCCGCCTTGGCCTGTCCCTCCGGCGCGCGCTGGATCTTGGGCAGCAGCCCCTTCACCGTGTCGTCGGTGTAGCCGAACATGTTGAAGACGCCGGGGAGGACGTAGTCGCCGATGGCGACCCAGTCGGCGGCGGGCTGGCCGAGGTTCATGACCATCGCCGAGTACGACCGCTTGCCGAACACCTGCCGGAGCGCGCCCGGGTCGATGGTCTGCCAGGTGACCTTCACGCCGATCCTGCCGAAGTCGGTCTGGATCGAGGAGGCCAGCGCGTCGGGCACGATCGCCGGGATGCGCGGCAGCCGCAGCTCGAACCCGTCCGCGAACCCGGCCTGCCTGAGCAGCTCACGGGCCTTGGCGGGGTCGTGGGCGTAGTAGTCGTCCAGTTCCTTCTTGTAGGCCGCGGCGCCGGTGCCGAAGATCTGGCTGGTGACCTGGCCGCGGCCCTGCCGGAGCTTGGCGAGCATGGTGCGGCGGTCGACGGCGTGGTTGAGCGCCTGCCGCACGCGCACGTCGCGCAGCGCCGGGGTGACCAGGCCGCCCCGGTCGAACAGCAGCAGCCCCTGGAAGTCGAACTCCTGCTTCACCGTGGTGATCTTGGGGGCGTTCTCGACCCCGGCCTGCTGGTCGGCGTCCTGCAGCACCGCCGCGTTGACCTGCCCGGTCTTCAGGCCGTTGACCAGGGCGGTCTCGTTGTCGAAGTAGCTGATCGTCACGGTGTCGTACGGCAGCTGCTTGCCCCAGTAGCCCTTGGCCCGGGTGTAGGTCCACCGGGTGCCGATGGCGGTGCGCTTGGAGTCCAGCTCGTACGGTCCGGTGCCGTCGGGCCGGGTCTTGAGGGGGTCGCCGGGCTGGGCGAACGCCTTGGGGTTGGCCATCAGGCCGGCCGCGTCGCTCAGGTAGAACAGCATCGCCGGGTTCGGCTGCGACAGCTTGAGCGTGACGTGGGTGTCGTCGACGACCTCGATGGACTTCACGTCCTTGAGGGACTTGGCCTGCGCGCCGGTCTTCTTGGCGAAGCGCTCCATGTTGGCCTTCACCGCGGCCGCGTTGAACGGCGTGCCGTCATCGAACTTCACGTCCCCGCGCAGGGTGAGCGCGAGTTCGGTGCGGTCGGCGTTGTACTTCCACTCCGTGGCGAGCATCGGGCTGAACGTCCCGTCCGGCTCGCGCTTGAGGAGCGTGTCGTACACGGCCTGGAAGAACGGCAGCGCGCTGCCGTTGGCGTCGGCCGGGTCGAGGCTCTGCGGGAGGGTCAGCGTGGCGATGGCGAGGGAGTCGTCGCCGCTCCCGGAGCCGCCGGAGCCCGAGCACCCGGCGAGCACGGTGGCGGCGGCGACGCAGGCGGCGACCCTGGCGGTCGCCCTGGCGGTCAGCTTCATGGATCACTCCGTCATGGGGGCGGAACGGGTGTTCCGGCGGGATTCGGGCGAGATTTGGGCGAGCATACACAGAAAACTAACCACGTGGTAGGTTCTGCTCCTGCCGGGCCGGAGAGCGAGGGTCGTACCGTTTGCGCAGCACCGCCCGCATCGCGAGAGAGGTTCGTCCGTGACCGCACCGTCGCCACGCCGTCCCACCAAGGGAGAGCGCACCCGCGCCCGCATCCTCGACTCGGCGGCCGAGCTGTTCGCCCGGTCCGGGTTCGCGGCCGTGTCCCTGCGGGACATCGCC
>DATADI010000506.1:0-5799 GCA_036258615.1 Thermomonospora sp.
GTCACGGCGGCCCGGGTGCACGGCCCCGGCGGGTGGTCAGGCGAGGCGGACGACGGCCTTGGCGCGCGTGAGCACCTTCTCGCCGCCGGAACGCGCGGTCAGGGCCACGACGACGCGGTTGCCGTCGAGCTTCTCCTCCACCCTGCCACTGATCTCCAGGCTGGCGCCGCCCTCGTCGGGCACCACCACGGGGGCCGAGAACCGGACGCCGTAGTCGAGCACGGCCCCGGGGTCACCGGCCCAGTCGGTGACGTACCGGCCGCCCTGCGCCATGGTGAACATGCCGTGGGCGATCACGTCGGGCAGGCCCACCGCCTTGGCGAAGCTCTCCCGCCAGTGGATGGGGTTGAAGTCGCCGGAGGCCCCGGCGTACATGACGAGGTTGGCGCGGTCGACCGGGAAGACGCGGGCCGGGAGCTCGGTGCCGACCTCGACGTCGTCGTACCTGACGGTGGCGGTCATCAGGCCCCCCGTTCCACGATCGTGTTGTAGGCGGTGCAGATCGGCTCGCCCTCGGTGGTGGCGATCTCGGTGCGCAGCTCGATCTTCTCGTTGCGGCCGATGGACTTGATCTCGGTGATCGTGGAGGTGCAGACCACCACGTCACCGGCGCGCATGGGGCGCACGTACTCGAAGCGCTGCTCGCCGTGCACGACCATGGCGTAGTTGAGCCCGAGGTCGGGGTCCACCAGCGCGGCGCCGCCCAGCGACACCACGATGGGGAAGGTCGGGGGCGCGATGACGTCGGGGTACCCGGCGGCCTTGGCGGCCTCGCGGTCGCGGTACAGGGGGTTGGGGTCGCCGATGGCGTCCGCGAACTCGCGGATCTTGACCCGGCTCACCTCGTACGGCTCGGTGGGCGGGAAGGTCCGCCCGATGAAGTCCCGGTTCAGTGGCATGCATCCGTCCTTCCAGGGTCCGCACGGGCCCGTGCCGCCTGCTCTTCCTGGGCGTGACCGTAACAGAACGACGTTCAGCCCGCCCTCGCGGGTCGCGAGGACGGGCTGAGTGTCACGTGAGCGAAGACCCGAAGCCGGTACACCGGCGGACACGCCCGCCGCGTCGCGACAGCTCCTGCGCGCCGGGCCTCCGCTTCGGCGAGTCTCGCGCCGACGGTGGCGTCGCCGCCGAGCCCGATGGAACGGTGCCTGCGCGTCAGCGGGTCCCTCGGTGGGGGCGGTGGCGGCGGCCCGGTCGTCGAGCCCGTGGGCGGTGCTTCCGCTCGATCGGGTTCTCGCGCCGACGGCCCCTGGGTGCCCGTGGGTCAGCGGGTCTCGCGGTGGGGGCGGTGGCAGCGGCAGTTGGGGCAGTACTTCTTCAGCTCCAGGCGGTCCGGGTCGTTGCGCCGGTTCTTCCGCGTGATGTAGTTGCGGTGCTTGCACTCCTGGCAGGCCAGCGTGATCTTCGGCCTAACGTCGGTGGCGGCCACGAGGGAGTGCCTTTCTGACGAGGGACATGGACATGCGCACCCCAACGACCCGCCGGAGACGGGAAGTGGAGGTAGTAGCGAGGGCCGGACTTGAACCGGCGACACAGCGATTATGAGCCGCTTGCTCTGCCTGACTGAGCTACCCCGCCGAGATGGTCGGTGTGGACCGGTCTGCAAGGATACCGGACCGCGACCGGACCGTGGAAACGTCCGGATCCGGCCGCTCCGCTGGGAGACGGCGACCCGGACTTCCTGAGCCCTGTCAAGGACCTCCACAGAGATTACCAGAGGCCGCGGACAACTCCGACCCGCGTTCGCGGGGGTCAGAACATCAGGTGTTCCTGGGCTCCGCGCCACTCCACCAGCAGCACCGTGGCGTCGTCCTGGAGCCTGCCGCGCTGGTGGGCGAGCACCGTCTGGA
Source organism: Thermomonospora sp. (assembly GCA_036258615.1). Lineage (GTDB taxonomy): Bacteria > Actinomycetota > Actinomycetes > Streptosporangiales > Streptosporangiaceae > Thermomonospora. Next base: position 1,851 of record DATADI010000506.1, read on the forward strand.
TCAGGCGGCGGAGCGTCTCGGGGACCGACAGCCTGTCGGCCTCCCGGCGGATGATGAAGTCGGCGAACCGGGCGAGCCCGAACGCCTCGCCCTCGGGGTTCCTGGCCTCCACGATCCCGTCGGTGTAGAAGATCAGCCGGTCACCGGGTTCGAGCCGGTAGTCGGAGCACTCGCCGGGGCTGTCGAGCCGGAACCCCATCGGCGGGCAGATCGGACCCTCCAGGGTGGCGACGTGGCGTCCCCCGCGGATCACCAGGGGCGGTGGATGACCCCGGTTGACCCATGTGAGGACCCCCTCGCGGGTGTCGAGGTCGGCCAGCACGCCGGTGACGTACCGGTCCTCGTGGAACTGCTCGGCGACGGCCTCGTCCACCGCCGCCGCCAGGTCCACCGGGCCGGAGCCGTGGCGGCGGTTGTTGCGGCTGGAGCTCATCGCGATGGTGCTGGTCAGCCCGGCGGCGGTGTCGTGCCCCATGGCGTCGAACACCGCCAGGTGGAGCGTCCCGCCGCTGAGGGCGTAGTCGTAGGCGTCGCCGCCCGCGACGTAGGCGGGTTCCATCACGGCGCTGACCACCACGTCGCCGGTGGCGAACGTCCCGGGCGGCATCAGACTCCAGGTGATCTCGGCGGACAGCGCCATCGGCACCACCCGGGCGAGCCCCTGGTAGCTGTCGCTGGACGTGCGCTTGCTGACGAGCAGCAGGGCGATCAGCGCCGACAGCCGGCCGACCCGTTCGCGGGCCAGGTCGTCGTCACGCTCGACGGTGACGCCGAGCACGCCGATGCGCTCGGTGCCGTCCAGCAGCGGCACCCACAGGCGGCGCGCCTCACCGGCCGGGCGCCGGACGATCGCCACGTGGCGGTAGGCCCGGCCGGCCAGGGTGGTGTCGATCCGCAGGCTCCGCAGCGGCCGTCCGCGCTCGTCGCGCTGGCCCGGCAGCGGCACCAGGACCTGCTGCTGGAGGTCGGTCACGTAGATCATCGGATCGGTGATGCCGGCGGGGCGGGCGTGCTCGGCGACCAGACCCGGCAGGTCCTCCAGCGCCGACCGGTGCGTGGACCGCACCAGCGCGCCCAGCATGTGCTCGCCCGCTTCGCGCACCGTTCATCCCCCCGTCGGGTGGTCTACCCACGGTGAGCGGGACGCCTCAGAACGACCACCAGCCGAAGGCGAGGTGGCCGATGAGCCACACGCCGAAGCCGACCTGCACGGCGAGCAGGACGATCCGGACGGGCAGCGGCACGCGGCGGCGCAGCCGGAACAGCGACCACCAGTGCTCGGAGAACGTGTCGCCGGGGGCCTTGCGGAACAGCGCGGCGAACTCGACGACCAGGAAGAACAGGATCCAGGCGGCCCAGGCGAGGGTCCACCCGGTGACGCGCCGGGCGGGCGCGGCCGGGGGCACCGCGCCCTCGGCGTTCACGGGAGTGTTCATGGGGGTGCTCCTTGGTGCGGTGTCACTGGGGGTTTCACCACCGGCACCCTCCGTGGAACTAGCCAGGCGGATCGGTCACAGTGCCCTGTCCTTGACGGAACGAAAAAACGGTTGGCGCCTCGCCGGGGCCGGTTGTTAGCCTCCGGGCGTCCCTTCCGTGAACGTCCGGGCGTGCGCGCCCTGGAAAGAGTGGTTGATGCCCCGGTCAGCGCCGAGCGCGCTTCACCGTTCCCTGGGCGCGTCCCGCCACTGAGGGCTTCCTGAACTCTCCTGGCCGGACGCCCCGGCTGACGGTCATGTCCGGCGACATGACCGTTCTCCGAGCACGCTCGGCGCTTCCTTGCTGACCGTCCTCTCTCTTCCGGCAAGGAGAAACCAGGGTGTCCGAGTACATCCCGCCGTCGGTCCTGCGGACCGAGACCTTCGACTGCCTGCGCTGCGGCCTCACGGTGACCGCGTTCGCCCCCGACGGCGCCCGGCGCAACCACTGCCCGAGCTGCCTGCACTCCCGGCACGTCCACGACCAGGTCGAGGGCGGCCCGTCGGAGTGCCGGGCGCGGATGGCCCCGATCGCCATCGCGGTGCTGCGCGACGGCCGGTGGATGATCGTCCATCGCTGCGCGGGCTGCGGCGAGCTGACGTCCAGCCCGGTCAGCGGTGACGACAACCGGCTGATCCTCGTGCGGATGGCGGTGCGCCCGCTGGCGCAGCCGCCGTTCCCGCTCGAGACGTTCGCGGATCTGTGAGGGCCCGGTCATGCCACGACGCAACGGACCCGCGCGCCGTCCGCAGCGGCGCAAGGACGTGCCGCACGGGCCGGGCGGCGCGCCCGGCGGCAGTTTCCGCTGCGCGGGCTGCCGCCTGGACGTGCCGCTGGCCGCCCCGGGCACCGCGCACCGCAACCACTGTCCGCACTGCCTGACCAGCCTGCACGTCGACCGCCGGGTGCCCGGCGACCGGCGGGCGGACTGCGGGGGCCGGATGGTCCCGCTGAGCGTCACGGTCCGGCCGGACGGCGAGTGGCTGATCATCCACGAGTGCCGGTCGTGCGGCGCGCTCAGCGCCAACCGGATCGCGGGGGACGACAACGCGCTGGCGCTGCTGCGCGTGGCCGTCCGCCCGCTGTCCGACCCCCGCCTGCGCGAGGACGCCTTCCTCGCGCTCTAGGGGTCGCACGCGCGTCCGGCGGTCCCGTCCGGGGCCGCCGGACGCCGCCGTTCACCTGCCGTACCTGAAGACGGCGGCGTCGAGGAAGTCCTTGGTCTCCCGGTGCCCGCCCACGGCCCACACCGACGTCGTGCCCGGTACGCGGGCGATGGCCTCGAACACCAGCGGGTACCGGCTCGGCTTCACCCCGGCGACCTTCGGCCGGGTGAAACGGCCGGCCCGGTAGCGGTGGACGGGCGCGCCGACGCTGGTCAGCCACAGGCCGCCGGCGCCGTCGGGGACGACCCCGGTGAACCCGGCCCGGACCGCCGTGCTGCCCACCCGGCTCCACGTGCCGCCGTTCCAGCGCAGGAGGAGGGAGCGTCCACCGGCGGTGCCGACGGCCCAGGCGGCTCGCGGGCCGGTCACCGTGACCGAGGCCAGCCACGCCTTGCCCACGGCGGGCAGCCGGGCGCCCCGCCAGGCCCTGCCGTCCCACCGCGCGGCGCGCGGCGCCTGCGCCGAGGTCGCGCCGACGGCCCACAGGGTGCTCCCGCTGCCGTGGGCCTGCGTCACCGGGAAACCGATCCGGTACGTGCGCCAGCCGCGTCCGTCGAAGTGGACGGCGTCGCCGGTCTCGGTGAAGTACCAGACGTCCTGGGGGCCGCGGGCCAGCAGGGCGGTCGGGTACGTCCGGGCGGGGAGCCTGACCGGCGCCGCCCAGCGGCCTCCGGTCCAGCGCACCAGGTAGTTCACCGTGCTGAAGTCGGGGGCGAGCACCTCGGCCTGGACCCAGACGTTCGCGGGGCCGGAGGCGCTGAGCAGGTTCACGCGGCCGTTCCGCAGGGACGGCGGCAGCGGCACGTTCCGCCAGCCGGTGCCGGTGTTCCGCAGCACCGTGGTGGGGTTGCCGATCGTCCAGACCTCCTTCGCCGACGGGGCGGCCAGGCCCGCGAACGCGAAGTACCGGGTGGTGATCGTCTTGGTGACGCGCCAGCCGGGCTGCGGCGCGGCGGCCTGGGCCGGAGTGACGGCCGCTCCCGTCGTGAGGAGGGTGGCGATGGCGAGGGTTCTGGCGCGCAGGGGCATGCGTCGTCCTGTTCTCCGTCTTCGGGGGTTCCGGGAGGAGCCTGGCGGGCCGCCGGAACGGCGACAACCCGGAAAATCACGGGTTCTCCGGGAGCCGGGGATCCGGGAGGATGCGTGGCCATGGACGCGGTCCGGCCGGGCGGGGCGGTGCGCCGCTGGTTGTCGGGCCAGGGCGCGCTCGCGACGACCCCGGCGGGCGTCGAGTGGTGCGCGGTGCTGGTCTTCGTGGGCGTCCGGATCGTCAACCTGGCGCAGCTGGCGGTGGCGTTCCCGACAGC
>DATADI010000507.1:0-23558 GCA_036258615.1 Thermomonospora sp.
GGCCCCCACCCGGTCGGCTCCCCGGGGTCGCCCGGCCGGGGAGTGTGACGAATCCGCGGCCCGCGACGCTGAGATAGGTGTTGGCGGGGCGCTCACAACGGCTCGGGGCCGAGCCATCGCGAGAGGGGAGTGGCGCCCCGCCAACCCTGCGGCCGGCGATGCGTCCATCACAGCCCGCAGCGCCAAGTTACTACCGTCGGTTCCCGCGGGGGGCGCGGTCCGGCGCTTTGCGTGTGTCTCGCGCGTGTCCCCGGCGGCGGGCGACCGGGTGATACCGCCCCGCCGGACGCATTTCACCCTGACACCCGCCGGTGCACCTTCAGATAATCGACGGTGAAGACCAGGTTCGCCGGTCCGGCCGGCCGCGCGTGCAGTTTTCCGTCGTCGGCCGAGAGGCTGATCACCAGATGGGCGCGGAAACGGCGGCCGACGCCGCGCCGGTCCCGATGTGCGACGCGCAGGTTATGCGGTGTGGTGCCCACATACCAGGTATTGCGATGGTGCCTGATGTCCACCGCGAAATACAGCCAGGAACCGGATCGGACGAGCGGCGACTCGTAGTACCGGTAGCCGCCTTTGACGTGGTTGACGAATTCCAGGGTGTCGGGGCGGTCGGCGTGCCACTCGAAGAGATCGACCTCGTTGCCGCCCTCCCGCCACGTCCAGATCGCCGGCCAGGCGCCCTTCGCGGACTCCGGCAGACGGGCGCGGGCCACCACCACGTCCCCGTTCCGCACGGTGAACCCCCGGCCGCCGGAGTCGCAGGAGTCGCCCGTCGTCAGCAGCCCGGTCCGCCAGCGTCCGTCCGGCAGCGGCGTGGCGGTCACCCGCAGCATCCCGTCGGCGACCGACAGCGCCACCGGGGTGAGCACGTCGAGTTTGAAGCCGCCGGGGTTGGTGACGCAGTCGGCGTACGAGCCGGACCGCCAGCCCCAGCGGCGTCCGGGCCCGAGCCGCAGCCGGTCGAACTCCTCGTCGAACACCAGCCGCCGCCCGGCCGTCAGCGCCGCCAGCGAGTACGTCGCGCCCGACGGCTCCGCCTCGGGTTCCCGACGCTCCGGGCCGTCGCAGCCCGTGACGGCCAGCGCCGCCGCCAGGACCACCGCCCCCGCCACCCGGCCCATCCGCCCTCCGACCACGCTCGACCGTCGCACCGCGTCTCATTGTGGCGACTGAGAGTGATCGAATGCAGGCGGAGGACCGATCAGGTCAGCGGGGCCGCCGAGCGGGCGAGCGCCCCGTCGAGGTGGGCCGTGTCGTTGAAGCGCCGCAGGATCCAGTGGTCGCCCACCACGACCAGGTGCGAGATCGACGCGTTGTCCGCCCCCAGGAACGCGAACGGCCGGGACCGGGTGGCCTGCGCGAGGGCCTGGGCGATGAAGCCGCCGTGGGTGAACACCGCCAGCCGCCGCCCGGCGTTCGCCGCCGCCAGCCGCCGGATCACCGAGCGGACCCGTTCGGCGAACGCCTCGCCGTCCTCGGCCCCGGGGATGACGTCCCAGCGTTCCTCCCGGAACAGCTTCTGCGCCACCGGGTCGTTCTCGGCCACCTTCACCCGGAACAGCCCGCCCTCCCAGGCCCCCAGGTGGACCTCGCGGAGGTCGGCGTCCACATGGGGAGTCAGGCCGAGTTCGCGGGCCAGCGGCGCGGCGGTCTGCGCGGTACGCCGCAACGTGCTGACGTAGATGGCGTCGATGTGCTCGCCGCCGAGCCGCAGGCCCACGCGTTCGGCCTGGTCACGCCCCTCGGGGGCCAGCTCGGGGTCGCCCTGGCCGGCCACCAGCGGGAACGACTCCCCCGGACGCAGGGGCTGCGACTCGCCGTGCCGGATCAGCAGGATCTCGGCCGCACCGGGGGGAGGCGCGAAGCGTGACTGGCGATAGGTGCGCCCGGAGACGTCGGCAGAAGTCACGGCACGCAGCCTAACCCCCCGGCGGGACGGTCAACGGAAACGGCGGAAGAACTGACGGAGGTCACCGACGAGGAGGTCGGGCGCGTCGTGCGCCGACCAGTGGCTTCCCCGGTCGAACTCGTTCCAGGACACCAGGTTCGCGTGGTCGCGCTCGACGAACTTACGGATCGGCCGGAAGTCGTACGCGAAGCTCGCCAGCCCGATGGGGAACGTGGTCGGCCCGGCCAGCGGCTCGGCGTGGCGGTCCTCGTAGTACAGCCGGGCCGACGACGCGCCGGTGTTGGTGAACCAGTAGATCGAGGCGATGGTCAGCAACGTGTCGCGGTCGACGCTCTCCCCGAGGAGCTGCCCGATCCAGCCGAGCTGACCGGCGGGCGAGTCGGCCAGAGCGTGCGCCAGGTTCTGCGGCTTCGTGGCCTGGAGCTGCGCGAACGCCGACATCTCGTCGTTGAACTTCTGCAGGAACGCCAGCTGCCCCATCTCCTCCTCGGTCAGGCCCGCGAACTCGGCCGGGTCCCCGGACGGGAAGGAGAAGATCTGGTTGACGTGGACACCGACGACGTGCTCGGGGTCCAGGGTGCCCAGGGCGGGGGAGACGATGGCCCCGGCGTCGTTGCCGTGCGCGCCGTACCGGTCGTATCCGAGGCGGCGCATCAGCTCGGCCCACGCGCGGGCGACGCGCTGCGAACTCCAGCCCCGGGTTTCGGTCGGACCGGAGAAGCCGAAACCGGGGATCGACGGGATCACCACGTGGAAGGCGTCCTTCGGATCGCCGCCGTGGGCGCGCGGGTCGGTGAGCGGCCCGATCAGGTCCACGTACTCGACGAACGCGTTGGGCCAGCCGTGGGTCAGGATCAGCGGGGTGGCGTCCGGCTCGGGGGAGCGGACGTGGACGAAGTGCACGGACTGCCCGTCGATCTCGGTGACGAACTGCGGCAACGCGTTCAGCCGGGCCTCCTGCGCCCGCCAGTCGAAGCCGTCGCGCCAGTACTCCACCAGGTCCCGCACGTAGCTCACCGGCACGCCGTACTCCCAGCCCGGCGGCACCGGGCCGGTCTGGACGCCGTCGGTGACCTCCTCGCGGGGCAGCTCGTTCGCCCAGCGGGTGCGGCGGAGCCGGTCGGTCAGGTCGTCGAGGTCGGCCTGGGGGATCTCGATTCGGAAGGGACGGATCTCGCTGTTCGTCATGTCCCCAACTCTAGGAGGCCATTAGGAAGACTTCGTTCCTATATGTCCCGATACTGGAGAACATGCTGGAAACTTCGGCGCGCCTGCTGCGCCTGCTGTCGCTGTTGCAGACCCCCCGTGACTGGCCGGGCCGTGAACTGGCCGAACGTCTCGGCGTGAGCACCCGCACCGTGCGCAACGACGTCGAACGCCTGCGGACCCTCGGCTACCCGGTGCACGCCACACGCGGCGCGGTCGGCGGGTACCGGCTGGAGGCGGGCACCGCGATGCCGCCGCTGCTGCTGGACGACGAGGAGGCCATGGCGGTGGCGCTGTGCCTGAGAGCCGCCGCCGGACACGCGGTCGCCGGTGTCGAGGAGGCCGCGCTACGGGCCCTCGCCAAGCTGGAGCAGGTGCTTCCCTCGCGGCTGCGGACGCGGGTCGCGACCCTGGCGTCGTACACGGTGCCGGTGGAGGCCGACCGCCCGGCGCCGGTCGTGGACCCGGAGGTGCTGACGACCGTCGCCGTCGCGTGCCGCAACCACGAACGGCTGCGTTTCGACTACCGCACCCATGACGGGAGCGTCGGCGTCCGCGTGGTCGAGCCGTACCGGCTGGTCAACTGGGGACGCCGCTGGTACCTGGTGGCCTGGGACACCGAGCGCGAGGACTGGCGCACGTTCCGGGCCGACCGGATCACCCCGCGAACCCCCACCGGCCCCCGGTTCACACCACGGGATCTGCCCGAGGACGTCACCACCCGGATCCGGCGGGGCGTGTCGGCCGCGTCCTGGCGACACCACGCCGAGGTGACCGTGCACGCGCCCGCCGACGTCGTCGCCAGGCGCGTCAACCCCGCCGTCGGCACCGTCGAGCCCCTGGACGAGAGCACCTGCCTGCTCCGCACGGGCGCGCCCGACCTCGACACCCTGGCGGTGTACCTCGGCATGCTCGGCGTGCGCTTCACCGTCACCGGCCCGGACGACCTGGTCGCGCACCTGCGCGCGCTCGCCGTCCGCTACGCCGAGGCCACGCCCGGATGACCGGCCGGGTCAGGGCTTGCGGAGCAGGCCGCCGTACTCGTAGATGCCCTTGTTGCGCTCGGTCGCGCCGACCCACGGCAGCAGCGGCTCGGGCACCGGGGCCAGCGGCGGCTGACCGGGGTCCGGGCGCCAGTCACGGAGGTTGACCAGCCCCGGGTCCACCGGCTCCAGGCCCTCCACCAGCGCGTCCACCTCGGCCGGGGTCCGGGTCTGCCAGGGGATCCCGGCGTCGTTGATCTGCCGGGACATCGCGTCGCCCTCGGCGGCGTCGTCGGCCACCACCTGGGAGAACCCCAGGTGACTGCCCGGCACCGCCCGCTCGAGGATGGCGCGGAAGATCCCGCGCGGGTCGTCGGCGTCGGCCAGGTGGTGGCCCACCGACAGGAACAGCACCGCCAGCGGCTCGCCGAAGTCGATCAGCCGCACCAGGTCGGGGTGGCCGAGGACGGCCTCGGTGTCGCGCATGTCGGCGTTGATGACCGTGGTGCTCGCGTCGTCGGCCAGCAGCGCCCGGCCGTGCGCCAGCACGATGGGGTCGATGTCCACGTACACCACGCGGACGTCGTCGGCGAACTGCCGGGCGACCTGGTGCACGTTCTGGTCGGTGGGCAGCCCGCAGCCCATGTCGACGAACTGGCGGATCCCCGCGTCCCGCACCAGGTACCGCACCGCGCGGTAGAGGAACTCGCGGTTCTGCCGGGCGATGTCGACGCACTGGGGGAACGCCTGCAACGTTCCCAGGATGAACTGCCGGTCGATCTCGTAGTTGTCCTTGCCGCCCAGCATCCAGCCGTAGGCGCGTGCCGACGTCGGCACGTCGTGGGGGATCGGGATCTGCTCGTCGGTCACCGCGCTGCCCGCCTCTCGCGCCGGGCCGCCGCCCCTGGCGGCCCTCGGCAGGAGGGTATCCCCAGAAGATCGACTTTCGGGAGCTTTCGCACGATCCATCCGCTCCGTCGCTCAATTGACAAATCGATTTGTCTATTTGTACGGTCGAGACATGAGCGAACCCGCCGCCGGTGCGGCCCCCGAGCGCCGTCCCGGGCTGTCGCCGCTGCGCCGCGCGCTGCTGGAGCAGCTCGCCGAGCCCGCGTCGGCCAGCGAACTGGCCCGGCGTCTCGGGCTGTCCCGGCAGCGCGTCAACTACCACCTGCGCGAGCTGGAACGGCTCGGCCTGGTGGAGCCCGCCGGGGAACGGCGACGGCGCGGTTTCGTCGAACGGCGGATGCGCGCGGCCGACCGGGGCGAGTACTCCAGCGCGCACCTGCTGGCCGTCGCCGCGCGGCTCGCCGACGACGTCGCCGAGCTGCGCGAACGGTCCCGCGCGGCGGGCATGCCGGTGCTGACCTTCACCGTCGAGGTGGAGGTGGACTTCGCGACCCCGGGGGCCGTGCGGGCGTTCGCGGAGGACCTGGCCGGTGAGGTACGGCGGCTCGCCGCCCGGCACCACCGGCCGGACGCGCCGGGCGCGCGCCGTCACCGCGTCGTGGCCGGCGGGCACCCGGTCATCACGGCCACCCCTGAGCAGACGGCCGCCGAGGCCGGGAACGGAGCGGAGCCATGACCCGCGAGCACCGCCACGAGATCGCGATCGACGCGACGTCCGACCAGGTCTGGCGCGCCGTCACCGACGAGGAGGAGCTGACCCGCTGGTACGCCGACCAGGCCCGGGTCGTCCCCGGCGAGGGCGGCACCGTCACCGTGGCCTGGGAGAACGAGGACGGCTCGATGGCCGAGGGCGTCAGCCGCGTCGCGGTCTGGGAGCCCGGCCGCCGGCTGCGGCTGATCGACCAGAACACCGAGGAGTTCCCCGACCTGGACGAGCCCACCGTCCAGGAGTGGACGATCGAGGCCCGCGGCGGCCGGACCGTCCTGCGGCTCGTCCACTCCGGCTTCCCCGAGACCGACGACTGGGACGGCGTCTACGACAGCACCGACCACGGCTGGGACATGTTCCTGCACAGCCTGCGGCACTACCTGGAACGGCATCCGGGCGAGCCCCGCGCCGCCGTCGTCGCCACCGGCCCGCTGCCCGCCGACGCCACGACCGCCTGGGACGCCTTCGCCAAGACCTGGGGCGTCACCGGGGGCGGCTTCCGCGCCACGCTGCCGACGGGCGAGGACCTTTCCGGCACCGTGCTCCTGGAACGTCCCGGCAAGGCGCTGCTGGCGTCGGTGGACGAACTGGACGGCGGCCTGCTGTTCGTCACGCTGGAGATGGGCTCGCTGTGGGCCAGCCTCGCCGCCTACGGCGACGCCCGTTCCCGCCTGGACGCCCTCGGCGGCCACTGGCGCTCGGCGATGCTCGGCCTCGCCGGGTAGCAATCAGGGCGCGTCGGGCGCCGGTGGTCGCAGGCGCTTGGGCAGCCCGGCCACGACCAGGTCGTAGGACTGCCGGAGCATCCCGAGGACCTCGTCCTCGCCGAGGGTCCCGTCGAGGACGAGCGTGTTCCAGTGCCGCTTGTTGAGGTGGTAACCCGGCAGGACGTGCTCGGGATACTCGGCCCGCAGCGCGAGCCCCTCCTCCGGAGGGAGCTTGACGCTGAGCCGGAGCGGGTCGGCGTCCTCGGCGAGGAGGGCGAACATCTTCCCCGCCACCTTGTAGACCCCGGCGGAGTCTCCGAACGGGTACTCCTTGGCGCTGCCGAGGAAGTCCTCGCAGTATCCGGTGACGGCCTCATAGATTCCGGTCATGCCTGAATCCTGCCGTTCAGGTAGACCCATGCGCCGTCCTGCCGGACGAACCGGCTGATCTCGTGCAGAACCGCCGCGTTCCCGCGTTCGGTGTAGTGGGCGCGGAACTCGACCGTCCCCTGCGTGTCGAACGCCGTGCCGCCGGTGGTGCCCAGGATCTCCAGCCCGTCCCAGCGCGTCGCGGGGTCGAAGTCGACGCGGGGCGGCCGGGTGCCGGGGTGCCAGGTCTCCAGCAGGTAGGCCGCGTCCCCCACGGCGAACGCGCTGTACCGCGAGCGCATGAGCCGCTCGGCCGTCACCGCGCTTCCCTGGCCCCGGTGCAGCTTCCCGCAGCACTCCTCGTACGACGCGGGCAGGCCGCACGGGCAGGGGCGATGGCGACGTTTCGGCATGACCCCATTGTGGCGGGCGGCCCCCGGCGACGGCGTCACGCCGCCGGGGGCCGCGGGGATCAGGCGACGGGCGCGCCGGTCTCGACGGGCAGCCCCGCCCCCACCCAGTCCTCGATGCCCTCGCGGTACTTGCGGACCCGGGTGTACCCGAGCCGCTCCAGCCGCGTGGCGACGGCCTGGCTGTTGGGGCAGGCGGGGTTGGAGCAGTAGACGGCGATCGGCGCGTCCCGGTCGGGCAGCAGCTCGGCGGCCCGGGAATCGACCTGGTCCTCGGTCAGGGCGATCGCGCCGGGCAGGTGCTGCTGCTCGTAGTAGACGCCGCCGAGCGCGTCGACCACGGTCACCGTGCCGGCGTCGATCTCGGCCCTGAGCCGGTCGCGGGTGATCAGTTCGGTCATGACGGTTCCCCTCTATCCGGACTGTGGTCCGCTTACACCTCGGAACGTTAACCGGACCATAGTCCGGTTGTCCAGTAGGATGACGGGCATGAGCGACGAACCGCTGGAGATCGCGAGCCGGCCGCCCCGGGAGCGCGCCGACGCCGCCCGCAACCGCGAGCGGATCCTGACGGCGGCGGCCGAGCTGTTCGCCCGGTCGGGCGTGGAGGCGCTGACCGTGGACGCCGTCGCGCAGGCGGCCGGCGTCGGCAAGGGCACGGTGTTCCGCCGGTTCGGCGACAAGGCGGGGCTGGCCGCCGCGCTGCTGGACGAACGCGAACGCGACCTCCAGCGGTCGGTGCTGTCCGGCCCGCCGCCCCTGGGGCCGGGCGCGCCGCCGCGTGACCGGGCGACCGCCTTCCTGGACGCCTACCTCGACTACCTCGCCGGGCATCTGGAGCTGGTCCGGCTCTCCGAGACGGCCTCGCCGGGGGCCCGCTACCGCATCGGCGCGTACCGCTTCTGGCACCGCCACCTGACGATCCTGTGCGCGGACACCCCCGACCCCGCCCACCTGGCGCACCTGCTGCTGGCCTCGGTGGACGCCGCCCTGGTCACCGCGCTGCGCGAGGAGGGCTACGACTGGCCCCGCCTCCGCGCGGGCGTCCGCCACCTCGCCACCGCCCTGGTGTCCTGACCGGAAAGTGTGGGGTGCCTGTTCGGCGGATAATGGGAGAAGTGCGGAGACAATGGTGGAATGTCGGCCGCAAGGGAGCGGGGAGCCGGTACGCGGCCCCCGCTCCGTTGTTTTTCCCGAGACCTCACAATGGTGCACGCCTGTCGTGTTGGTGGTGTTTTCTCCGCCCCGTTCTGGTCGGCTCCACGCCCAGGGAAACGGGTTTCGGACATCGGAGAAGTTCCAGGTAGAAGCCTGAAACTCCGGTTTGCTGTGCTCCCTATGGCCGGATGCGACCGCCCTTAAATCAGGTTGTGTCGCTACGTTGCGAAATGGCTTTGTCGCCCCTAGTGTTTGGGCGGCCCCCCGCGCGACGGCTCGCGCCTTTTCCCATGCCCCCTGCCGCATCGCGATGACAGAGGATTGCCATGCCTGTGCACCCGGACGACCCCGCAAACCGCGACAAGACAGCGATCATCGGCATCGGCTGCCGGCTGCCCGGCGGCGCCGGCGACCACCGGACCTTCTGGCGCAACCTGCTCGACGGCCGGGACTGCCTCACCCCCACGCCCCCGGACCGGTACGACGTGACCACGCTGGCCAGCCGGGACACCGCCAAGCCGGGCCGGCTGGCGGCCGGGCGCGGCGGTTACGTCGACGGTTTCGACGAGTTCGACCCCGCGTTCTTCGGCATCAGCCCCCGCGAGGCCGACCACATGGACCCGCAGCAGCGCAAGCTGCTGGAGGTCGCCTGGGAGGCGCTGGAGGACGGCGGGCAGCGGCCCGGGGAGCTGGCGGGCCGCGACGTGGGCGTGTTCGTCGGCGCGTTCACCCTGGACTACAAGATCCTGCAGTTCGCCGACCTGGGGTTCGAGACGCTGGCCGCGCACACCGCCACCGGCACGATGATGACGATGGTCTCGAACCGGATCTCGTACTGCTTCGACTTCCGGGGCCCGAGCGTCTCGGTCGACACCGCGTGCAGCTCCTCCCTGGTGGCGGTGCACCTGGCCCGGCAGAGCCTGCTGCGCGGCGAGACCGACCTGGCCCTGGCGGGCGGGACCCTGCTGCACCTGACGCCGCAGTACACCATCGCGGAGACCAAGGGCGGGTTCCTTTCCCCCGACGGGCGGTCGCGGACGTTCGACGCCTCCGCCAACGGCTACGTGCGGGCCGAGGGCGTCGGCATCGTCGCGCTCAAGCGGCTCAGCGACGCCCTGCGTGACGGCGACCCGATCCACGCCGTCCTCATCGGCAGCGGCGCCAACCAGGACGGCCGCACCAACGGCATCACCGTCCCCAACCCCGACGCCCAGGTCGAGCTGATCCGGCGGGTGTGCGCCGAGGCGGGCATCACGCCGGGCGACCTGCAGTACGTGGAGGCCCACGGCACCAGCACCCCGGTCGGCGACCCGATCGAGGCGAACGCGCTCGGCCGCGCCCTGTCGGTCGGCCGGGCCCCCGGCGCGCCCTGCTACGTGGGCTCCGTCAAGACCAACATCGGGCACACCGAGGCCGCCGCCGGGATCGCCGGGCTCATCAAGACCGCCCTGTCCCTCAAGCACGGCGTGATCCCGCCCCACATCAACCTGGAGCGGATCAACCCCGACATCGACCTCGCGGAACTGCCGTTCGAGATCCCCACGGAGCCCACCCCCTGGCCCGAGCACGACGGCCCCGCCCGCGCCGGGGTCAACTCGTTCGGCTTCGGCGGCACCAACGCCCACGTCCTGCTGGAGGAGCCCCCGCACGTCGAGGCCGAGGCCAGGGTCAAGCCGGGCCTCACCGTCCTGCCGCTGACCGCCCGCGACCCCGACGCGCTCCCGGAGCTGGCCGAGGGCATCCGCCGTGAGCTGGCCGGCGGCGTCGCCCTGGCCGACCTCGGGTACACGCTGGCGCACCGCCGCCAGCACCTGGAGCACCGCCTGTCGGTCGTGTACGACACGCGCGAGGCGCTGGACGAGCGGCTGGCCGCCTACGAGCGCGGCGACGCCCACCCGCACGTCCTCCAGGACCGGCGGCGCGACGGCTGGGACGGCCGCCCGGTGTGGGTGTTCACCGGCATGGGCCCGCAGTGGTGGGCGATGGGCCGTGAGCTGTATGCGACCGAACCCGTCTACCGCGCCGCGATCGACCGCTGTGACCGTGAGATCGCCGCGCTGACCGGCTGGTCGCTGGTCGAGGAGCTGAACGCCGACGAGGCCGCGTCCAACATGGCCGAGACCTGGCTGGCGCAGCCCGCCAACTTCGCCGTGCAGGTCGGTCTGGCGGCGCTGTGGCGCGCCCACGGCGTGACCCCCGCCGCGATCGTCGGCCACAGCACCGGCGAGGTCGCCGCGTTCTACGAGGCGGGTGTCTACACCCTCCAGGACGCGATCCGGATCGTCGTCCACCGCAGCCGCCTCCAGCAGAAGCTCGTCGGCACCGGCGGCATGCTCGCGGTGAGCCTGCCCGAGGACGAGGCCGAGCGCCGTCTCCGGCCCTACGGCGACCGGGTCTCGGTGGCCGCCGTCAACAGCCCCACCGCCCTGACCCTCGCCGGGGACGAGGACGCCCTCGCCGAGATCGCCGAGACGCTGCGGGCCGAGCAGGTCTTCGCCCGTCCGCTCGCCGTGAAGGTGCCGTACCACAGCGCCGCGATGGACCGGATCAAGGACGAGCTGCTGTCGTCCCTGTCGGGCCTCACCCCCAGCCCCGCCCGCCTGCCGCTGTACCTGACCGGCCGTGAGGGCGTCGCCCACGGCACCGAGCTGGACGCCGGGTACTGGTGGGAGAACGTCCGCAACAGCGTCCGGTTCCGCGCGGCGGTCGAGCGGCTGGCCGAGGACGGCCACACGGTGTTCCTGGAGATCGGCCCGCATCCGGTGCTGGGCCACTCGATCCAGGAGTGCCTGCGTGAGCGGGGGATCGACGGGACCACCCTGCCCTCGATCCGCCGCAAGGAGGACGAGCCCGCCCGCTTCGCGATGTCCCTGGCGGCCCTGCACAACCTCGGCGCCGACCTCGACTGGGGCGTGCTGCACCCCGCCGGGCGGCCCGTGCCGCTGCCGCGCTACCCGTGGCGCCGGAACCGGCACTGGGTGGAGCCCGCCGCCGTCGCGCAGGTCCGCCTCGGGCGGCGCGACCACCCGTTGCTCGGCCGCCGCCTGGCCACCGCCGAGCCCGCCTGGGAGGCCGCGCTCGACGTCGAGACCGCCCCCTACCTGGACGACCACCGCATCCAGGGCGACGCGCTGTTCCCGGCGGCGGGCTACCTGGAGATGGCGGCGCAGGCCGTGCGCACGATGACCGGCGGCGCCGAGGCGGCGCTGACGGACGTGGAGTTCCGCAAGGGCCTGTTCCTGCCGGACGGCGAGGTCAGGAAGGTGCAGTTCGCGTTCTCCACCGACAACGCCGCGTTCACCGTCGCGACGACGCCGGGCGACGACCGCGACCCGGTCGTGCACGCCACCGGGGTCGTCCGGGCCCGGCAGCGGCGGCGGCCCGGCCCCGCGCTGGACGCCGACGCCGTCCGCGCCCGCAGCACCCGCCGCCTGGACGGCCCCGCCTGCTACTCGGCGCTCGCCGCCCTCGGCTACCACTACGGCCCCGCGTTCCAGGGCATCGGCGAGGTGTGGATCGGGGACGGGGAGGCCCTGGCCCGCATCCGTCCCCCCGAGGGCGTGGAGACCTCCGGGCACCACGTCCATCCGGTGCTGATGGACGCCTGCTTCCAGACGCTGCTGACCGCACGGCTCCGGGCGGACGGCGACGCCGCCATGCTGCTGCCGGTGTCGATCGCGGAGGTGGACGTCGCCCCCGCCGGAGGCGGGCCGCTGTGGGCGCACGCGACCGTCACCCGGGACGACGACGGCGGCCTGGTCGGAGACCTCGCCGTGTACGCCGACGACGGCACGCCGCTCGGCCGGATCACCGGGTTCCGCGCCGCCGACGTCGAGAAGGCGTCCACCGCCGTCGCCCGCACCACCATCGACGGCTGGCTCACCGAGGTCACCTGGACCGAGCAGCCCCTCGACCCCGACGACGCCCGCGACCTCGACGGCGACTGGCTGATCCTGGCCGACCGGCAGGGCGTGGGCGACGCGCTCGCCGCCCTGGTCACCGCACGGGGCGGACGCTGCCACCTGATCCGGCCGGGCTCCGGATACCGGCTCGACCCCCGCACCGGCGAGGCCGAGGTGACACCGGGCTCCGACGCCGACCTCGACCGCCTGCTCGCCGACCTCGACGGCGCCTCGTTCGGCACGGTCGTCCACCTGTGGAACCTGGACCTGCCCGCCCTCGACGCGACCGACCGGGCGGGCCTCCCTGGTCACGCCGGGCACGGTGCCTACTCCCTGATCGCGCTCGCCCGGTCGCTGGCCTCCGGCCGGGCGAGCGGCAGGCTCCACATCGTCACCCGTGGAGTCCACGCCGTGGCCGAGGGGGACGTCCCCGAACCGCTGGGCGCGCCCGCCTGGGGCATCGGCCGCGTCCTGGCCCACCAGGAGCTGACCGGGCACGCCGGGAAGCTCATCGACCTGGACCCCGCCACCGGCCCCGCCGAGGCGGCCGAGGCGCTGTTCCGCGAGGTGACGACCGGTGACGAGGACGAGGTCGCGCTGCGCGGGGGCCGCCGCCACGTCAGCCGCCTGCGCGCCGCCGACCTGGACCGGCCGCTGCCGCTGAGCCTCCGCGCCGACGGGACGTACCTGGTCACCGGCGGGTTCGGGGCCCTCGGCCGGCTGCTGTGCCTGCTGCTCGTACGGCGGGGGGCGCGCCGGCTGGTCCTGACGAGCCGTACCGGGCTGCCCGAGCGCTCCCGGTGGCGGGACGCGGACCCGGACGGCAAGGTGGGCCGCCAGATCGCGGTCGTCCGGGAACTGGAGGCGCTCGGCGCCCACGTGACCGTCGCGCCGTTCGACGTCACCGACGAGGCGGGGCTGACCGCGTGGCTGGCCGGGCACCGCCGGGCGGAGCTGCCGCCGATCCGGGGCGTGTTCCACCTCGCCGGGCACGTCCGCGACACGCTCGTCCCGGACATGGACCGGGAGGCGTTCGACGCCGTCCACGACCCCAAGGTCGTCGGGGCGTACCTGCTGCACCGGCACCTGCGGGACGAGCCGCTCGACCACTTCGTGCTGTTCGCCTCGATCGCGTCCGTGCTGACGACGGCGGGCCAGACCAACTACGCGGCGGGCAACGCGTTCCTCGACGCGCTGGCGCACCACCGCCGCGCCCGGGGCCTGCCCGCGCTGAGCATCGACTGGGGCCCGTGGGCCACCGGCATGATCAAGGACCTGGGGCTGATCGGGCACTACCGCGACAGCCGGGGCATGACCTCGCTGTCCCCCGACGCCGGGACCGCCGTCCTCGAACGCGTCCTCGGCCAGGACACCGCCCAGCTCCTCGTGGCGACGGTCGTGGACTGGCCGCGGTTCCTGGCCTGGTACGAGCGTCCCCCCGCGCTGCTGTCGGAGCTGGCCGCGGCGGCGGCCACCCCGTCCGGCGGGGACGACGGCGGGTTCCTGGCCGCGTTCCGCGCGGCGGGGGAGGAGGACCGCCGCGCCCTGCTGACCGGGCGGTTCACCGAGCTGGTCGCCGGGGTGCTGCGGGTGCGGCCCGACCAGGTCGACCCGGACGCCGGGCTCGGCGCGCTCGGCCTGGACTCGCTGCTGGCGATGGAGCTGCGCGCCCGGATCTCCGCCGACCTCGGCGTCGCGCCGCCGGTCGTCGCCCTGCTCAGCGGCGTCCCGGTGCACGAGCTGGTGGCGCGCCTGCACGCCGACCTGGCCGCGCTGGTGGCCGCCGACCCCGGCGCGCAGGGCGCGGAGGTGGCGGTGTTCACCGACGAGCGCCGCCACCCGCTGACCCAGAACCAGCAGGCCCTGTGGTTCCTCAAGCAGCTCAACCCGGACGGCTTCGCCTACAACATCGGCGGCGCGGTCGAGGTCCGCGTGGAGCTGGACCCGGAGCTGATGTTCCGGGCGTTCCGGACCCTGGTCGCGCGGCACCCGGCGCTGCGCGTCAACGTCGTGCTCGACGGCGGGCGCCCGGTGCAGGTCGTCCGGGACGACGCCGAGCCCGACACCGCCCTGTTCGACGTCGCGGACCGGCCGTGGGAGGAGATCCACGACCTGGTCGTCCGCGAGTACCGCAGGCCGTACGACCTGGAGCGGGACCCGCTGGTGCGGTTCCGGCTGCTGCGGCGCGGCCCGGACCGCTGGGTGATCATGAAGGCGGTCCACCACATCGTCTCCGACGCGATCTCCACGTTCACCTTCATCGAGGAGCTGTTCGCGGTCTACGAGGGGCTGCGCCGGGGCGAGCCGGTGGAGCTGCCGCCGGTCGGGGCGACCTACCTGGACTACCTCAACTGGCAGAACCGGTTCCTGGCGGGCCCCGAGGCGCGGCGGATGCTGGACTACTGGCGCGGCCACCTGCCCGCCGAGATCCCGGTCCTGAACCTGCCCACCGACCGGCCCCGCCCGGCCGTCCAGACCGACAACGGCGCGTCGGAGTTCTTCGTCCTGGACGCCGACCTCAGCGACCGCGTGCGCGCCCTCGCCCGCGAGCACGACGCGACCGTGTTCATGGTGCTGCTGAGCGCCTACTACCTCCTGCTGCACCGCTACTCCGGGCAGGACGACGTCATCGTCGGCAGCCCCGTCACGGGCCGCACCCGCGAGGAGTTCGCCTCGGTCTACGGCTACTTCGTCAACCCGCTGCCGCTGTACGTGAGCCTGGCGGGTGAGCCGTCCGTCGCCGACCTGCTCGGCCGGGTCCGCACCACCGTGCTGAACGGCCTGGACAACCAGGAGTACCCGTTCGTGAACCTGGTCGAGCACCTGGGGCTCCAGCACGACCCGAGCCGGTCGGCGGTGTTCCAGGCCATGTTCATCCTGCTGGCCCACAAGGTCGCGACCGAGAAGTACGGCTACCGGCTGGAGTACATCGAGCTGCCCGAGGAGGAGGGCCAGTTCGACCTCACCCTGTCGGCCTACGAGGACCAGGCCGACGGGCGCTTCCACTGCGTGTTCAAGTACAACACCGACCTGTTCCTCCCGGAGACCGTACGGCGGCTGGCCGCGCACTACGTCACCCTGCTGGACGGGCTCACCCGCGCCCCCGCCGACCGCCCGGTCACCCGGCTGGAGCTGCTCGGCCCCGCCGAACGCGAGGAGATCGTCCACACCTGGGGCGGGGCCGGGGTCCGCACCCGCCACGACGTGCCCGTGCACGAACTGATCGCCGCCCGTGCCGCCGAACAGCCCGACGCGGTCGCCGTCTCGGCGCCCGGCTCGGCACGCAGGCTCACCTACCGAGAGCTGGACGAGCGGTCCCGGGCGCTGGCACGGCGGCTGCGCGGGCTCGGCGTCCGCGACGGGGCCGTGGTGGCGCTGTGCATGGACCGGACCCCCGAGATGATCGTGACCCTGCTGGCGGTGCTGCGGGCCGGAGGCGCCTACCTGCCGCTCGACCCCGCCTACCCGGCCGACCGGCTGGCCTACATGGTCGCCGACGCGGACGCCGCGCTCGTCGTCACCGACGGGACCGGCCGGCTGCCCGACGGTGCGCTGACCCTGGACGACCTCCTTGCGGCCCCCGAGGCGGATCTCGGCGGCGTCGTCGATCCGGAGTCGCCCGCGTACGTCATCTACACCTCCGGCTCCACCGGCCGGCCCAAGGCGGTCCGCGTGGCGCACCGCAACCTCGCGTCCGTCTACGACGGCTGGCTCCGCGAGTACCGGCTGGAGGACGACGTCCGGGTGCACCTCCAGATGGCGAGCTTCGCGTTCGACGTCTTCACCGGCGACCTGGTCCGCGCGCTGTGCTCCGGCGGGACCCTGGTGCTGGTGCCCCGTGACCTGCTGTTCGACACCGCGCGTCTGTACGAGGTGATGGTCGCCGAGCGGGTGGACTGCGGTGAGTTCGTCCCGGCGGTGGTCCGCGGGCTGATGGCGCACTGCGAGCGCACGGGCCGCCGGCTGGACTTCCTGCGGCTGCTGGTCGTCGGCTCCGACGTGTGGAAGGTCGAGGAGTACCGGCGGCTGCGCGCCCTGTGCGGCCCCGGCACCCGGCTGGTCAACTCGTACGGGGTCAGCGAGGCGACCATCGACAGCACGTACTTCGAGGGGCCGGTCGACGGGCTGGAGCCGGGGGAGACGGTGCCCATCGGCAGGCCGTTCCCGGGCAGCGCCGTGTACATCCTCGACGAGCACGGCGAGCTGGTCCCGCCGGGCGTGCCCGGTGAGCTGTGGATCGGCGGGGACGGCGTCGCCCTCGGGTACGCCGGTGACCCCGGGCGCACCGCCCGCCGGTTCGTCACCCTCGCGCCCGGCGGCGAACCCGTCCGCCTCTACCGGACCGGCGACCTGGCCCGCTGGGACGCCCACGGCGTGATCCGGCTTCTGGGCCGCGCCGACACCCAGATCAAGGTACGGGGGCACCGCGTCGAGCCCGGCGAGGTCGAGGCACGTCTCGCGGGGGTGCCCGGCCTGGCGCAGGTGGTGGTGACCGCCCGGCCGGACGCCTCCGGGGAGACCGCGCTGTGCGCGTACTGCGTCCCCGTGCCCGGCGCCGCACTGGACCGGCGGGAGCTGCGCCGCCTCCTCGCCGAGCAGCTCCCCACGTTCATGATCCCGTCGTACTTCGTGGAGCTGGCCCAGCTGCCGCTGACCCCCAACGGCAAGGTCGACCTGGCCGCGCTCCCCGAACCCCGGCCCGACCTGGGCGGCCCCGCCCACGAGCCGCCGGTCACGCTGTACGAGACGCGGCTCGCCGAGCAGTGGAAGTCCCTGCTGGGCCTGGAGGAGGTCGGCCTGCGGCACGACTTCTTCGAGGTCGGCGGCAGCTCGGTCAAGCTCGTCGAGCTGATCCACGAACTGCAGGCCGAGTTCAACATCACCGTCCCGGTCGGCCTGCTGTTCAAGGTGACCACCCTGCAGGGCATGGCGCGGACGGTGGAGCACATCATCACCGGCCGGATCGCCGGGGCCGAGCCGTACCTCGTCTTCAACCCCGACGCCGCCGAGCCGCTGTTCTGCTTCCCCCCGGCGGGCGGCCACGGCCTGGTCTACCGGCGGTTCGCCGCGCACCTGCCCGGGCACCGGCTGGTGGCGTTCAACCACGTGGCCGGGGATGACAAGGTGACGCGGTACGCCGACCTGGTCGAGGAGCGGCGTCCCGACGGGCCGTGCGCGCTGCTGGGCTACTCGCTCGGCGGCAACCTCGCCTTCGAGGTCGCCAAGGAGCTGGAACGCCGCGGCCGGGACGTCTCCCACGTGATCATCCTGGACTCGTACCGGATCGGTGAGCCGTTCGAGCCGGGCGGCGCGGACTTCGCGGTGTTCGAACGCGAGCTGGCCGACCACCTGCTGCGGCACACCGGCTCGGAGACCGTCGCGGCCGAGACGCTGGAGCAGGCCAGGGAGTACGTCCGGTTCTGCGGGCGGACCCCGAACCTCGGGGAGGTCGCCGCGGCCGTGACCGTCGTCGCCGACCAGGACAAGGTCCCGCTGTACGCCGCCGGGGAGCCCGGCTCCTGGCAGGGCGCCGCGGCGCGCACGCGGCTGCTCCAGGGGTCCGGGACCCACGCGGAGATGCTGGACGAGGGGCACGCCGCCGCGAACGCCGCCCTGGTCCGTGACGTCCTGGTCCGCGACGTGCGGGCGGAGGGGTGAGCCGGGTGCTCCCCGACTGGCACGACCGCCCGGTCCCCGGCGCCCGCCCCCGCGTCCTGATCATCGGCGCGGGCGTCGGGGGGATGTCCACCGGCTGCTACGCGCAGATGAGCGGGCTGGACACGCTCATCCTGGAGAAGCACGTGCTGCCCGGCGGCTGCTGCACGGCGTGGTCCCGGGACGGCTACATCTTCGACTACTGCATCGAGTGGCTCATCGGCACCGGCGACGGCAACGACGCCAACCGGATCTGGCGGGAGCTGGGCGCGCTCGACGGCAAGACGGTCCGGGACTTCGAGCTGTTCAACCGGGTCGTCGACGAGCACGGCCGGTCGGTGACCTTCTACAACGACCCCGACCGGCTGGAACGCCACCTGCTGGAGGTCTCCCCGGCGGACGCCCGGCTGATCCGGGCGTTCTGCCGGGACCTGCGGCGGTTCTGCGGCGTGGAGCTGTACCCGTTCCTCAAGCCGGCGCGGCTGCGGACGGCGGGGGAGCGGCTGGCGCTGCTGCGGACGGTGCTGCCGGTGTTCCGGCTGTTCTGGCGGACCGCGACCACGCAGATGAACGCCTTCGCCGGGCGCTTCCAGGACCCGCTGCTGCGCCGGGCGTTCCCGTTCATCTTCTTCCAGGACCACGAGGTCTTCCCGCTGCTGCCGTACCTGTTCAACATGGCCGCCGCGCACAACCGCAACGCCGGGTTCCCCCAGGGCGGGTCGCTGGGGCTGGCGCGCTCGATCGAGGACCGCTACACCTCGCTCGGCGGCACGATCGCCTACCGGGCGCGCGCGGAGGAGATCCTCGTCGAGAACGACCGGGCGGTCGGCGTACGGCTGCGGAACGGCACCCGCTACTACGCCGACCACGTCGTGTCGGCCTGCGACGGCCGCACCACGATCTACGAGCTGCTCGGCGGCCAGTACACGTCCCCGACCATCGACAGGCTCTACCACGACATCCTGGACCGGCCGGGCCTGACCTATCCGGGGGTGGTGTCGGTGTTCGCCGGGGTGGCCGGCGACCTCGACCCCGCCGAGCCGCACAGCACCACCTACCTGCTGTCGGACGCCGACGCCGCCGCGCTGCCGGGCGTCCGGCAGAACAGCATCGTGGTGCAGCTGCGGTCGCACTATTCCGACGGTTTCGCACCGCCCGGACATTCGGTGGTCCACTGCACCTATCTCAGTGACCATTCCTACTGGAAGTCGCTGCGCGTGGCCGACCGCCGTGAGTACCGGGCACGCAAGATCGTGGTCGCGGATTTCGTGCGCGACTTCCTGGAACGGCGTTATCCCGGGATCGCCGGGCGCATCGAGGTGATGGACGTGGCCACCCCGGCGACGCACGAGCGCTTCACCGGGAACTTCCGTGGCAGCATTCTCGCCTGGATGTCGTTCACCGAGGCCGAGGACCTGGTGTCCCGGACGGTCAACAAGGACCTCATGCGGCTGCCGGGGCTGCGCGGGTTCTCCCAGGCGGGGCAGTGGGCCGGAATGGGCAGCCTGATCCGCTCCGCCGCCTCCGGCCGGTTCGCCGCCCAGTACCTGTGCCGGGAACTGGGCGTCACGTTCCGGGCCGAGGAATCCCCCGGGACCGGGCCCTGGCATCCCGACCGGCTCGGCCATCTTCCCCAGCTCGACCAGTGGCGTGCGCGCTGACCTTTTCGACAAGGAACGAGGCGGACCAGTGAACCGCGACAGGGAAACGATGATCATCATCGGCGCGGGACTCGGCGGCCTGTCCACCGGCTGCTACGCGCGGATGAACGGCTACCGCACCCGCGTCTTCGAGATGCACGAGATCCCGGGCGGCTGCTGCACGGCCTGGGACCGCGGCGACTTCACCTTCGACTGCTGTATCAGCTGGCTGCTCGGCAGCGGCCCCGGCAACGAGATGCACCAGATCTGGCTGGAACTCGGGGCCCTGCAGGGCAAGGAGATCCGCCATTTCGACGTCTTCAACATCGTGCGCGGCAGGGACGGCCGTGCCGTGTCCTTCTACTCCGACCCGGACCGGCTGGAAGCGCATCTGCTGGACCTCTCCCCGGTGGACGCGCGGCCGATCCGGGAGTTCTGCGCCGGGCTGCGGACGTTCCGCAGGGCGCTGGCCGTCTATCCGTTCCTCAAGCCGGTCGCGCTGATGGGAAGGCTGGAACGCTGGCGGATGCTGGCCTCGTTCCTGCCGTACTTCAACGTCATCCGCAAGTCGATGAGCGTGCTGATGACGGAGTACTCGACGCGGTTCCGCGACCCGCTGCTGCGGGAGGCGTTCAACTTCATCCTGTACGAGAAGCACCCGGCGTTTCCGGTGCTGCCGTTCTATTTCCAGCTGGCGGCGCACGCCGATCTGTCGGCCGGTGTCCCGGCGGGCGGTTCGCTGGGGCTGGCACGGTCGATCGAGCAGCGGTATCTGCGGCTCGGCGGCGAGGTCACCTACAACGCCAAGGTGGAGGAGGTGATCGTCGAGGACGACCGGGCGGTGGGCGTGCGGCTCAGCGACGGCCGCGAGTTCTACGCCGACATCGTCGTCTCGGCCTGCGACGGATTCACGACCATGATGCGGTTCCTCAAGGGGCGTTATCTGCCTGAGGAGTACGAGAAGCTCTACACGCGGACCATCCGGGAGGCCGGCATGGTCTTCCCCGGGTATTTCTGTCTCTTCCTTGGTCTGCGGGAGGGCTTTCCCGGGGGCGATCCCTGCACCACCCATCTGCTCGATCCCGCCGAGGCGGGCGGTCTCATCGGCATCCGGCATCCGAGCATCAACGTCCAGTTCCGCAGCATGCACTATCCGGAACTGTCACCGCCGGGCACGACCGTGGTCTACGCCACCTACTTCTGCGACATCGAGCCGTGGCGGGCCCTCAGCACAGGGCCCGAACAGGCCAGCCGGATGCGCAGGGGCGAGGAACGCCACACCCTCCAGGTCCGCCGGGGCCGTGACTACTACGCCGCCAAACGGCAGGTGAAGGACCACATCCTCGGCATTCTCGACAAGCGTTACCCGGGGATCGCCGACGCGGTGTCCGTGCGCGACATCTCCACCCCGCTCACCCAGGTCCGCTACACCGGGAACTACGACGGAACGGTGCTGGGCTGGCAGCCCTTCGTGGAAAGCGGAGAGACCCTGGAGAAAATCGTCAAGAAGTACGGCCCCGGTCTCCCCGGGCTGAAGAACTTCTACATGTCCGGCGTCTGGGTCACCACCGGCGGCCTGATCCGCGCCGCCGCCGCCGGACGTCACGTCACGCAGTTCATCTGCCACGACGACGGCCGGCCCTTCACCGCGACGGTCGACATGACCGCGCCGCCGCCGACCCACGTGGTCATCCCCGTGACAGCCGCTCCAGCACTCCCGGAAGTTCGCTGAGGGAGCCGATCCGGTGCACGCCGTCCGGCACCGGATCGGCCGACCCGTTCCGGTCCAGCCACACCCCGTGGAGCCCGGCGTCCCGGGCGCCCAGGGCGTCGATGTCGAGCCGGTCCCCGACATAGACGACGGCTGATTCGGGCAACCCGAAAGCCCGGCAGGCCGCGTGGAACGCCTTCGGGTCGGGCTTGGCGAACCCCAGTTCCACCGAGCACAGCAGGATCTCGAAGTGGTGCCGCAGCCCGAGTGCCGTGAGCCGCCGCTCCTGGTGTACGGCGCTCGAATTGGACAGCACCCCGTGCCGGTAGGGCAGCGCCTTCAGTACGGGCGCCGCATCGGGGAACGCCGTCCAGGCCGCCTCGAACAACGCCACGTACCGCTCGAACCAGGCGTCCGCCTCGGCGTCCGGCAAATCTCGTCCAAGGAACCGTCGCACTCGCTCTCGGCGCTGCTCGTGGTAGGTCAGCTCGCCTGCGCTGAACCGCGCGAACTCCGCCTCGGCGATCCGCCGCCACCGCTCCAGCGCCGCCTCGTCGGACGCCAGCCCCTCGGCCGCGAAGTGCCGCAGCAACCCCGTCCGGTCCGACCCCGTGAAGTCGAAGAGCGTGTCATCGACGTCCCACAGCACCGCCTTGATCACGCGTCGACCCTAGCCGCCATGGGTGTCGGCCGATCCGGCACCGGGCATGCCTCCGTGTGATTGATCGACCACGGAAGGAGACGGTCATGGCCGACGACCAGGGCGGGGCCGACGTCCTCGCGGCGTCGAGGGTGATCAAGGAGGCGGCGGCGGGGCAGAAGCTGACCCTGGACCTGGCGGAGTCCGCGCTCGCCGACCTGCTCGACCGCTGGGACCCGGAGCGCCCGGCGGAGATCGAGCTGAAGGTCGACGGCCGACCGGTCGGCAACCTGCGGATCGCCGTGTGCTCGTACTCCGGCGACACCTGCTGCGCCTGACCGGCATGCCCGCACCGCGCGTCCGGCGGGCCCGCTGCCTGGTCGCCGCCTACTCCGGCGACCAGGTGCAGCTCGAGAACTACGTCACGGGCGGCGGCGTCGTCTGCGGCCCGCTGCTCGTGACGCTCCTCGCCGGCCTCGACGACTACACCGAGCGTTCCGCCGTCGTCCGCCGCCTCGGCACGGCCAGCACCCGCCCCGAGGGGATCCTGTCCGAACTGCTGTCCCACGGTGTCCTCCTGGAGGAGGGCACGGCGGACGACCTCCGCGACCGCGACACCGACGCCCGCTGGGAGTGGGGGCACAGCGCACGCTGGTTCCACTACGCGACACGGTCGGTCGACTACGTCGCCGACCCCGACGAGCAAGCCGTCCTCCTGGAGGACCTGGCGCGCCGCGACCCGCCGCCACCGGGCTGCCTCACCCGTGGCGAACCCTCCATCGAACTCCCCGGCACCTTCAACGGCCTCACCGGTGGCCTGTGGTCGGTGCTCAGGGAACGCCGCACGCGCCGAGTGTTCTCCCGTGAACCTCTCACCCGGGACCAGTTCGCGACCGTCATGCAGTGGACGTGGGGCGCGACCCATGTGGGAACGCATCCCTACATGGGCGACCTCATCCTCAAGACCAGCCCCTCAGGGGGCGCACGCCACCCCATCGAGGTCTACCCGCTCGTGCTCCGTGTCGAGGGAGTGGAGCCCGGCCTCTACCACTACGCCGCCGACCGTCACGCCCTCACCCTCCTGAACGGCGGGGACCCCGAACACTTGGAGGCCCTGGCCGTGGAGTTGTGCTCACGGCACCGGTGGGTCGAGAACGCGGCCGTGGTCTTCTTCATGACGGCGGTGCTCCGCCGGACGGCCTGGAAGTACCCGCACCCCCACGCCTACCGCGTCATCCTTCTCGACGCCGGGCACCTCGGCCAGACCTTCCATCTGGTGTGCACGCAACTGGGCCTCGCGCCCTTCACCATGGCCGCCACTCAGGACGCACGGCTGGAGACGGCCCTGTCCCTGCCTCCCGACGAGGTCCCGGTCTACGCCGCCCTCACCGGCCTGCCGGACTAGTCCCGGTCTATACTCCGCGGTGCGGATGGTTCGCCCGCCCCTGGTGGGGTGGGCGTCGTAAGAGGGAACCCGGTGCGAATCCGGGACTGCCCCGCAGCGGTGAGTGGGAACGACCGCCGTCAACAGCACTGGGCCACACGGTGACCTGGGAAGCGACGGCCAGTAGGACGTGTCCGTGCCGGACATGACGCCCGCGAGTCCGAAGACCTGCCTCCGCCCGTGCGCCGGCCGGCGCACGGTGG
>DATADI010000508.1:0-7399 GCA_036258615.1 Thermomonospora sp.
GGCCACGGCGGCGCGGACGCGGGCCACCCGGTCGGCGTGCCCCACCATGTACTGCGGGAGCCCGCCGCCCCACCGGGAGACGCGGGTCTCCACCGGAAGTTCGCGGACTCCGCAGACCTCGGCGAGTTCGGCGATCGCGGCGGCGCTGAGGTCCTCGTCGGGACGCTGCAGCACGTGCTCCTCGCCGAAGCGGCCGATGGAGCACCGGGCGACGACCAGGTCGGGGGCCTGCTCGGTGAGGTGCGGCCACTTCACCGAGGAGAACGTCACCGCCTTGACCTGGCGTCCCTCGACGGCGGGTACAAGGTACCCGCTGACCCTGGGCCGCCGGGGGAACGCCGTCGCCGGGTAGGCCAGGGTGACAATCGCCATGCTCGCGTACTCGATGGCGGCCAGTTCCCGGGCCGCCGCCGGGACCTCCTCGCGCAGCAGCCGGGCGGCGGGCTGCGCGGGGACGGCGAGGACCACCGCGTCGGCGTCCAGCCGCTCGGGCTCGCGCGCCGGGCCGACCGTGAGCCGCCAGCCGCCGTCCGGGCGGCGGTGCAGCTCGCGCACCATGGCGTTCGTGCGGATCGTGCACGCCTCCCCCAGGGACGCGGCCAGCAGGTGCGGCAGCCTCCCCAGCCCTCCCGGCAGGGAGGTGAAGACCGGGCCGGCGTTCTTGGGCGCGGACTCGCGGACGGCGCGCGCGGCGGAGATCAGGGAGCGGTGGGTGCGCGCGGCGGCGGCGACCGTCCCCAGCGTCGCCTCGAACGACAGGTCGGCGGCCCGCCCGGCGTACACGCCGCCGAGCAGCGGCTCGACGAGGCGGTCCACGAGCTCGCGCCCCAGCCGGGCCCCCACGTACCCGGCGACCGACACGTCGCCGCCCAGCCGGGACTGCGGCAGCACCAGGTCGAGCGGCACGCGCGCCAGGCCCCCCGGCGACAGCACCCGGGAGGCGGCCAGCGCCCGCAGGTCGGTCGGCAGGCCCATGATCTGCCCGGCGGGGAGCGTGCGCAGCGCGCCGTGGCTGTAGACGGCCGACCCGACGGCGGCGGTGTGCACGCGCTCACCGGCGACCCCGAGGTCGCGCAGCAGTTCCAGGCCCTCGGGACGGCGCGTCAGGATCGACTCCGCGCCCTCGTCCACCGCGATCCCGGCGATCTCGCTGACCTGGAGCTTGCCGCCGATCCGCGGGGACCCTTCGAGCACGGTGACGCGCGCGCCGCCGCGCACCAGATGGTGGGCCGCGGTCAGGCCCGCGATGCCGCCGCCGACCACCACGACGTGGGAGACGCTCATGTCCCCACCATCCCAGACGTCCGGCGGCCCCCTCACCCGACCCACCCGGATCGCACCGCCGTGACACGCGCGCGGCGCAGTCGTGACCGGATCGGGACCGGGCGGACGGGCCGCGGGAAGGGGCCGAAAGCGTCGAAGAGGTATGAGCAGCGCAGAATCAGCCCCCAGGTACGCGCTCACCACCGTGCTCCTGGCCGTGGCCCTCCTCGCCGGGTGCGGGGGCGGCTCCGATCACAAGCAGGCCTCCACCGCCGAGGCCCCCGCCCAGGCCCCGCCCGGCGCGGCCGGGGGCGCCGCCCCGGACGAGGGCGGCGGAGCCGGAACCCTCAGCAAGGACGCTCCCCCGCAGCAGGTCAGGATCGATCCCGCCGCCGACACCCGCGCGGTCGTGTACACCGCCACCCTGCGGGTGCGCGTCGCCAAGGTGGACGACGCGGCGGTCCGGGCCAAACAGCTCGTCCTGGGAGCCGGAGGCTACGTCGCCACCGAGTCGTCCTCGGGCGGAAGGGCCGACCTCACGTTCAAGATCCCCGCCGACCGGTACACCGCCACGCTCGACCGGCTCTCCGGCGACCTGGGACGGCGGCTGTCGCTCGGCCAGGAGGCCGAGGACGTCACCGAGGAGGTCGCGGACGTGGCGAGCCGGGTGCGCTCGGCGGAGGCGGCGCTCGCCTCGTTCCGCAAGCTGCTCGACCGCGCCGACACGGTCGGCGAGGTCATCAACGTCGAGCAGGAGATCGCCCGGCGGCAGGCGGAGCTGGAGTCGCTGCAGGCCCGGCAGAAGTCCCTGGCGCACCGCACCCGGTACGCCACGGTGACGCTGGAGCTGGTCGGCCCCGAGCCCCGCGACGCCGAGGACCACGACGACGACAACGGCGGCTTCCTCGGCGGCCTGGAGCGCGGCTGGGACGCCCTGGTCGCGGTCGGCTCCGGGCTGGCGGTGGCCGCCGGGACGCTGCTGCCGTTCGTGGTGGTGGCCGGGATCGTCGCGCTGCCGGTGCTCGGCGTGCGCCGGGTCCTGCGGGGACGCCGGGCCCGCCGCGCCACCGCCGGTGGGGCGGAGGGCTAGCGGGCGGAGACCTCGTGGACGAGGTCGGCGAGCCGGGCGAGCTTGTCCGGGTCGGTGGTCGGGAGCACCCCGTGGCCGAGGTTGAACACGTGCCCCTCGGCGGTACGGCCCCGGTCGACGATGTCGCGGGCGCGCTCCTCGATGACCTCCCACGGGGCGAACAGCAGCGCCGGGTCGAGGTTGCCCTGCAGCGCCTTGCCCGCGGGGACCCGGCGCACGGCCTCGTCGAGCGGGACCCGCCAGTCGACCCCGACGACGTCGGCCCCGGCCTCGCCCATCAGGCCGAGCAGCTCGCCGGTGCCCACGCCGAAGTGGATGCGCGGCACGCCCAGCGGCTCGACCGCCTCGAAGATCCGGCGGGTGTGCGGCAGCACCGAACGGCGGTAGTCGTCGGGCGCGACCGCGCCGACCCAGGAGTCGAACAGCTGGATCGCGCTCGCCCCGGCGGCGACCTGCACCTTGAGGTAGTCGATGGTGATGTCGGCGAGCCGCCCCATGAGCTCGTCCCACAGCCCGGGCTCGCCGTACATCATCGCCTTGGTGTGGTCGTGGTTCTTGGAGGGGCCGCCCTCGATCAGGTACGAGGCCAGCGTGAACGGCCCGCCCGCGAACCCGATCAGCGGCGTGGTGTCCAGCTCGCCGACCAGGGCGGTCACGGCCTCGGTCACGTACGGGACGTCGTCGGGCGTCAGGGGGCGCAGCACCTCGACGCCGGAGCGGTCGCGGATCGGGTCGGCGACCACGGGGCCGACGCCGGGCTTGATGTCCAGGTCGACGCCGATCGCCTTGAGCGGCACCATGATGTCGCTGAAGAAGATCGCCGCGTCCACCGCGTACCGGCGCAGCGGCTGGAGGGTGATCTCCACGATCAGGTCGGGCCGGGCGCACGCCTCCAGCATCGGGACGCCCTCGCGGACCCGCAGGTACTCCGGCAGCGAGCGGCCCGCCTGGCGCATGAACCACACCGGCGTGTACGGCACCGGCTCGCGTCGGCAGGCCTTCAGGAACGCGCTCTCGGCCGTCCGGGGACCGAACCGCGCATCAGCATTGTCAGAAGCCACATGCCGATGCTCCCATGCCTCACCGGCGGTCCCGCACCTAGGTGAGCGCGCGGCGCGCGGCGCATTCGAACGGACTTCCGGACACGCCGCCGGAAGTCCCGCATTCCGTCACGCCCGCGTGGCACCGTGGGGCGGGTCAGGTGACCGCGGCGGCGCACGGATCGCCTGGTCCGCCGTTTCGGGGGCCTGGGGTCGCCCCCAGGTGCACGGGTCAGAGCCGGAGGAGGTCTCCTTGTCCTGCCCCATCCTGTTCTGCTCGGACTGCGGTGGCGACCGGCCCTTCGAGCGACCGCCGTGCGCCGACGGGCACGGCGCCGAGTGCCCCGAACTGGCATGCACCGCCTGCGGTGCCGCCGTCCTGCTCGGCCCGGTCCCGCCGGCCCTGCCGGAGACCGTCCCCGCCCGCCACCGGGCCGCCTGAGCGGCCCCCGAGCCCCCCGAGATCCCGTGCGGTGCCTACCTTCCCCACCCGACCCGCCCCCCTCGCCGGCGATCCGGCGGGCCCCGGCATGAGCCCCTCCGCCGCCACCGGCCCGGCCCCCTTCCGGCGGGCCCTGGAGACGCTGCGCGGGATCCTGGACGCCGGGCCGCTCCGCCCCGAACTGGAGCTGGAGGAGATGCCCGCCCCGCAGCGGCTGGCCCCGTACGCGGCGGCGCTGTCCGGCGAGGTGTCCCGGGACGGCGACGAGATCATCGCCACCGGGCGGCTGATCGTGCTGTACGACCCGCAGGGCCGGGACGGCTGGACCAGCGGCTTCCGGGTGGTGGCCTACATCCAGGCCGACCTGGAGCCGGAGATCGCCGCCGACGAGCTGGCCGGCGGGGTGGCGTGGAGCTGGCTGACCGAGGCGCTGGAGCCCGCCGGGTACGCCGACGCCTCGGGCACCATCACCCGGGCGGTCTCGGAGAGCTTCGGGGCCAAGCGGGACGATCCCCCGGCCACCGAGCTGGAGATCCGCGCGTCCTGGTCGCCGACCGGGGACGACCTGGCCGGGCACGTGGCGGCGTGGTGCGACGTGATGTGCATGGCGGCGGGGCTGCCCCCGCTCGGGGTGAGCGCGCTGCCCCACCGGCCCGGCGGCGCACGCCCGTAGACGGCGTACGGTAGGGCTCGTGGGAGTGTCTGAGACCGAAGCAGCCGAGGAACCCGAGACCGCCGTCGAGCGCGACGCCGCCGTGCCGCTGCTGGAGCCCCGCGAGGGCATTCCTCCCGTGGTCGCCGACAGTGCCGGCCTCGACGACGTCGTCCGGCGGTTCGCGGCGGGCCGCGGCCCGGTGGCCGTGGACGCCGAGCGGGCCTCCGGCTACCGGTACGGACAGCGCGCCTACCTGGTCCAGCTGCGCCGGGAGGGGGCGGGCTCGGCGCTGATCGACCCGATCGCCTGCCCGGACCTGTCGGCGCTGAACGCGGTGCTCGCCGACGAGGAGATGATCCTGCACGCCGCCAACCAGGACCTGCCCTGCCTGGCGGAGGTGGGC
Organism: Thermomonospora sp.; assembly: GCA_036258615.1. GTDB lineage: Bacteria > Actinomycetota > Actinomycetes > Streptosporangiales > Streptosporangiaceae > Thermomonospora. Next base: position 4,894 of record DATADI010000508.1, read on the forward strand.
CTGCGGCCCCGGCGGCTGTTCGACACCGAGCTGGCCGGGCGGCTGCTGGGGCACCCCAAGGTGGGGCTGGGCTCCATGGTGGAGAACGTGCTCGGCTTCGTGCTGGAGAAGGGGCACTCGGCGGCCGACTGGTCCACCCGGCCGCTGCCGGAGGACTGGCTGCGGTACGCGGCGCTGGACGTGGAGCTGCTGATCGAGCTGCGCGACGCCCTGCACGCGGAACTGGAACGCGCCGGGAAGCTGGAGTGGGCGCTGGAGGAGTTCGCCGCGGTGCTGTCCACGCCGCCCAAGCCGCCCCGTCCCGACCCGTGGCGGCGTACCTCGGGCGTCCACCGGGTCCGCAACCGGCGGCAGCTCGCGGTGGTCCGCGAGGTGTGGCAGGCCCGTGACCGGCTGGCGCAGGACCGCGACCTGTCCCCCGGCCGGGTGCTGCCGGACGCGGCGATCGTGGCGCTGGCCCTGGAACAGCCCCGTACCCCGGCCGAGCTGCTGGCGCTGCCCGCGATGCGCAACCGGGGGGCGCGGCGGCACCAGTCGGTGTGGCTGCGCGCGGTGACGCGGGCGCGGAGCCTGCCGGACTCGGCGCTGCCGCCGCCCAGCCAGCCCGGCGAGGGTCCCCCGCCCACGCACCGCTGGGCCGAGCGCGACCCCGAGGCCGCCCGGCGGCTCACCGCCGCCCGTACCGTGGTGGCGGCGCTGGCCGACGAGCACTCGATGCCCGCCGAGAACGTCCTGCAGCCGGACGCGGTACGGCGGCTGGCCTGGTCGCCCCCGGCGGAGATCGCGCCCGCCACGGTGGGCGGCGCGCTGCGCGCCCTGGGTGCCCGCGACTGGCAGGTCCGGCTGGTGGCGGTGCCGCTGGCCAAGGCGCTGGTCCGGCTGGAGGCCAAGGGCGACCTGTGACCGGCCCCCCGGAAACCGTGCGGTCGCGGGCGTTCTGGTTGTCGTCGACGAATGTCGGCTACAGGTCGGGCAGCGGGTCCTGCGGCAGGGTGTCGCGGGCGAAGACCTCGGCGTCGGCGGCGTTGATCACCGGGACGTACTCGTCGTCCACCTCGAAGTCGATGCCGCCGAAGGTGAAGAACGCGCCCGCGCCGACGTCCACCGGGCCGATGCGGGTGCCGCGCGGGTAGGTGCCCCACACCGACTTGGGGCGCGACCGGCTCAGCGCCCCGGTCGAGATCACCGTCAGCGCCGAGTCGGTCACCACGAACACGAAGTGCGCCCCGCCGCCCGCCTGCGCGGCGGGGAAGATGTAGCGGATCTCTTCGGTGAGGTCGAGGAAGTCGCGGCAGCGTTCACGGAGGGGGCGTGGCACAGGCACGGTCGGTCGGCTCCCAGCGGCTCCGGCGGGCGGCTGACGCCACCATCATGCCCGGCGGGCCCCGGCCTCGGCCACCGGGAGGGGCCACCCGGTCAGCCCCTCGGGGACCTCGCCCCGCGCGGCCGGGGCCAGCCAGCGGTGCACGACCTTGCCGGTGGCGTTGCGCGGCAGCTCACCGAGGAAGTGCACGTCGCGCGGCACCGCGTACCGGGCGAGCTGGTCGTGCACGTGGGCGCGGACGGTGTCGGCGTCGAGGCGGGCCCCCTCCGCGAGCACGACGTAGGCGGCCAGCCGCTGGCCCCACGCGTCGTCGGGCACCCCCACCACCGCGACCTCCCGGACCCCGGGCAGCCCGGCGAGGACGTCCTCCACGTCCCGGGGCACCACGTTCTCACCCCCGGAGACCGCCAGGCCGTCCTCCCGCCCGTCCACGTACAGCAGCCCGTCGTCGTCCAGGTGCCCGAGGTCGCCGGTCCGCAGCAGCCCGTCGCGGATCTCGGAGGGCTCCCCGCTGGTGTACCCCTCGAACAGCAGCTCGTTGGCGGCGTAGATCCGGCCGATCTCGCCGGGCGGCACCGGGTCGCCCAGCTCGTCCAGGATCGCCAGGGAGGTGTTGCGGGGCGGCCGTCCGGCGGTGGCGGGATCGCGGCGCAGCTCACGCGGCCCCGCGATGGCCACCCACGACGCCTCGGTGGACCCGTACACGCTGTACAGCCGGTCGCCGAACGCGTCCATCAGCCGCCACGCGAGGTCGCCGGGCAGCGAGGATCCGCTCAACGCCATGAGCCGCAGCCCCGACGTGTCGTGGCGCTCCCGCACCTCGGCGGGCAGATCCATGATCCGCTGCGCCATCACCGGCACCGCGAACACCACCGGGTCGGGATGCTCGGCGACGGCCCGCAGCGTCTCCTCCGGCTCGAACCGCCGCCGCAGCACCATCGGGCACCGCAGCGCCAGCGCCATCTGCAGCGCCGCGTACCCCCACATGTGGAACAGCGGGGCCTCGATGATCATCGTCTGCCGGGCCCGCAGCGGGATCCGCGAGACCATCGACGCCAGCGGCCACATCCCCGGCCGCGGCGGCCGGCGCGCCCCCTTGGGCCGCCCCGTCGTCCCCGAGCTGAGCAGCACCGTCCGCCCCTGCACCTGCGGCGGCTCCGTCACCCCCTCGGCGGTCCGCCG
>DATADI010000509.1:0-9359 GCA_036258615.1 Thermomonospora sp.
CGCCTCGGTGAGGGCCGGGGCGCGGTACGGCTCCAGGGCGTGCACCAGGGCCTCGGGCACCCGGGCGGGCACCGTCCGGGTGTTGGGGCCGCGCATGCAGGCGACCCGCTGCCGGCCCCGGGCGACCAGCGTCTCCGGCCCGGCGGGGTCCAGCCGGACGTAGTCGAAGCCGAACTCCAGCTGGGTCTGGCCCAGTTCCAGCAGCCGCATCCGCAGGGACACCTCGTCGAACGCGGTGATCTCCGCGAAGAACTCGCACTCGACCTTCAGGGTGAACAGCTTCAGGTCCCCGCGCAGGTCGGCCAGCACCGCCGGGGCCCGCTCCCTGAGGAACATCTCCCGGCAGCGCCCCTGCCAGCGCAGGTAGTGGGTGTAGTAGACGTTGCCGACGAGGTTGGTCTCCTCCAGGCCGACGGTGTGCCGGTACTCGTAGTGGTTGGCGGCGGGGCCGCCGGGGTGCGCCATGGGTCAGGACCGCCCTTCGGTGAGGATCGCGAAGACGACCGGCTGTTCGACGTCGCGCAGCGCGGTCGCCAGGGTGGCGACGCGCAGGTCGCCGGAGACCAGCACCGTCCAGCCGGGCCGCCGCCGCGGGGCCAGGGTCAGCGGGGACTCCACCGGCAGGCCCGCCTTCCGCAGGCACTCCACCGCCGCCCACACGCGGGTCGCCGCGACCCCGGGATCCTCCCCGGTCTCCTCGGCGACCAGCGCCGCCAGCGGCCGGTGCGCGCCCAGAAGCCCGGCCCAGTCGTCCTCGGACCTGGTGGTGACGGCCTCGACGTCGCAGGCCACCGTGCCGGGGCCCGCGGCGCACACCGTCAGCCCGGCCCCGTGGGACGCGGAGATCGGCGGGCCACCGCGGACCTCGGGACGCCCGTCGGGGCGGTGGTGGACGCTCACCGACCGGCCCAGCGCCCGCCCGGCGGCCAGGGTGGTGCGCTCGCGGCGCCGCCCCACGCGGTCCGGGTCGTCCACCGGCTCCACGGCGACCGCCGGGCGTCCGCCGGTCAGCTCCGCCACCCCGCGTTCCAGGTAGGGGCCGAGCAGCGGGGCGACCCACGGCCCGGACCCGTCGGTGCGGCGCACCGCCCGCAGGCGCAGGCCCTCCCAGCGCTCGACGACCTCCCCGGCGCCGGTGCGGAGCACGATGTCGTAGACGTAGGTGTCGCCGTCGTTGTAGCGCTCGGTGGAGCAGTAGCGCAGTTCCCCGACGGCCGTGTCCAGCCTCCGCCCGCCCGGGTACACCCGTTCGACGCCGACGGGAAGAAGGGTGGCGTCCGGGACGCAGACCTGGTTGCCGTGCATCAGGGCGTCGCGGACGCCGGGGTCGCCGAGCAGGAGCCGTTCGGGCAGGAAACCGGCGAACCAGTCGGTGTCGTGGGCGGCGACGTCGGCGTCGACCCGCCGCGCGGCGAGCTGGTGGTAGCGGCGCAGCCGCCGGAACCGGGCCCCCTGGAACAGCACGCCCCCGTACAGGTCGGCGGCGGGGTCCAGGGGCACCACCGGCAGTTCGTCCCCGCCCTGGTACGGGGGGCCGTCGGGGACGGCACCGGCGGCGAAGCGGAGGCGGGCGCGGAAGTGGTCGGCGGCGTAGCCGGTCTCGGCGGTGCGGATGACGGCCTCGACGGTGTCGTCGCCGGTGACGACCACGGCGACCCGGATGGCCCCGGGGCCGTCCAGGGGGATGACGATGGGCCGCGCGAACTCGGCCCGCTCGATCAGCGGCACGTCGGTGCGTCCGGTGACGGCGGCGGCGGCCTGCGCCATCGCCTCCAGCCCGAACACCGCCGGGAACAGCAGGTTGCCGTCCAGCAGGTGGTCCTCCAGGTAGTGGTCGATCCCGGCGTTCAGCTCGGCCTCGGCGACCAGTTCCACGCCGTGGTAGTGGACCAGCGGCCGTTCCAGGAACCGCAGCAGCGGCAGCGGCGGGGTGTCGTGGCGGAGGGTGTCGATCGTGCCGGTGCGTCCGCTGATGACGACGACGCCGGGCGTGTCCGGGTCGGCGACGAGGCGGCGCATGATGTCCACGCCCTGGTCGGGGGTGATGGCGGTGACGCCCTCCCGGGCCAGCGACTCGACCACCGACAGCCGCTCCCCCATGCCGGTGCCGGACCACACCGACCACTCCATGCACAGGGCGCGGCAGCCCGGATGCGTCTCGGCCGCCTCGCGGGTCAGGTCGGCGAGCCACTCGTTGGCGACGGCGTAGTGGCCCTCGCCGCGCAGCCCGGCGCGGCCGATGATGCTGCCGAACGTGACCAGCAGCCTGAGCCGGGCCGGGTCGAGGGCGGCGAGCACCGCCCGCAGCCCGTCCACCTTGGGCGCGAGGGTCCGCCTCAGCTCGTCGGCGTCCAGTCCGGCGAGGGCGCGCGGCTCGTTGCGGCCCGCGCCGTGCAGGACGGCCGTGACCGGGCCCATGGTGCGGACGACCTCGCCGACGACGTCGCGGACCCCGGCGGGATCGGTGACGTCGGCCCGGAAGTAGCGGACGGTGACCCCGCTGACGGCCATGCGGCTCAGGTTGGCCGACAGTTCGGCGTCCTCGGCGGGGTCGGAACGCCCCAGCAGGGCCAGCCGGGCTCCGGTGTCGGCGGCCACCGCCAGGGCGCATTCGGCGGTGATGCCCTTGCCGCCGCCCGTGACCAGCAGGACGTCGTCGTCGCCCAGCGGCGTGGCGGTGCGCTTCCCCTTCACCGGCATGGGCCGCAGCGTGGGCACGCGCCGTACGCCGCCGGTGTCGTAGTGGGCCTCGTTGAAGCCCGTGGTGGCGGCGACCTCGGCGGCCACCCACGCGGGCGCGTCGGGGACCGTGGGGACGTGCGCGACGGTCACCCGCAGATGGGGGGCCTCCAGCCGCAGCGTCTTGGCCAGCCCGGCGGCGCCCCGGCCCCGCTGGACGAGGACGAACCGGCTGCCCGGCTCCCCGTTCAGGGCCTCCTGGGCACCGCGCAACGCCAGTCCCAGGTGGTCGTACGTGCAGTCCTCCGGCAGGCAGACCAGCACACCGGAGCCGACCGGGGCGTCTCCCAGGGCGGCGAGCGTGGGCCGGGCGAGCGGGTCGGCGTCGTCGGCGTACAGGCGCCACTGGCCCGGGGCCGTGTCCTCCTGCGCCGGCACGGGCGGCACGGGCAGCGGGACCTCGTCCAGGTCCACGGTGAACGGGCGGGCCCACGCCCGCGCGCCCGCCACGACCGGCGCGGGCTCCTGCCCGGGGGCCTGCCGGGCCAGCGTGTCCAGGGCCTCGGCCAGTTCCCGCAGCGTGGCGGTGGCGAAGTTGACCGGCGGCTGGACGATCGGGACGCCGAGGGCACGGGCCGCCTGGTTCATGATCTGGCCCACGGTGATGGAGCTGAGGTGCAGGTCGTCCAGCAGGCGACTGTCGTCGGCGACCATCTCCACCGGCAGTTCGGCGCGCTCGGCGACGAGGCGGCGCAGCGTCTCCCGGCTCGGTTCCCCGGTGATCTCCTCTTCCGGAACCTCCGAGACGTCCGGAACGCCCGGGGCGGCCGGGGTCGTCGTCGCGGGGGCGGGGAGCGCCACGGCGGGCACCCGTTCACAGGGGCTGGTGAAGAACGTCAGCTCGCCGCCGATCTCCAGCGGCCGGACCAGCCGTCCCCGGAACAGGGCGTCCAGGTCGAGCGGGGCCCCGGTCACGAAGGCGGCACCGGCCACGCGCAGCAGCCCGGACAGGGACTCGTCCTCGGTGTCCAGCGCGATCGCCGGGACGTCGGTCACCTCCGGCGCCAGCCCCGACAGCACCCGCCCCGGCCCGACCTCCACGAACAGGTCGATGTCCTTGGCCGCCAGCGCCACGGCGGGCGCGAACAGCACCGGCGCGGTGATCTGGCGGCGCAGCAGCGCGGCGACGTCGGTGTGCGGCTCCAGCGGCTCCCCGGTGACCGTGGAGACGACCCGGCCGGTGAGCCGCCCGAACCGTTCGCCGGTGAGCCACTCCCCCAAAGCGTCGGCCGCCGGGGCCACCAGGGGCGAGTGGAAGGCGTGCGAGACCGGCAGCGCGGTCCAGCGCAGCCCGGCGTGCTCGGCGCGGGCGCCGACGGCGCGGACCGCCTCACCGGGCCCGGCCACCACGGTCTGGGCGGGGCCGTTGTACCCGGCGACCACCACCGGCAGGTCGCCGATCAGCGGGGCGACCACGTCGGCGGGCGCGCTGATCCCGGCCATCGTCCCCGGCAGGGAGCGTTCGGCCATGACGCGTCCCCGGGCGGTCGCCACGCGCAGCAGGGCCCGTCCGTCCAGGGCGCCCGCCCAGTGCAGCGCGGTGATCTCGCCGAGGCTGTGGCCGACCGCCGTGGACGCCCGCAGGCCCAGCAGGGACAGCGCCCGCAGGCCCGCCAGCGAGCCGGTGACGATGCGCGGCTGCGCCGTCGCGGTCGCCACCGTGTCGCCGGAGGCGGGCAGCGCGGCCCTTGCGTAGACCTCCTCGACCTCGGCGAAGCGCCGCCGCAGCGCGCCGCCGCCGGTGCCCGGCCCGGACCCCTGCCCGGGGAACAGGTAGCCGATCCGCCCGGCGCCCCTGCCGTGGCCGAGGAGGACCCGGCCGGACGGGGAGACCACCGTGGTCTCCCCGTTGTCGAGGTACTCCAGGGCCCGCCGCAGCAGTTTCTCGGCGTCGTCGGGGGAGGTGACGACGAGGGCGGCCCGGTGCGGCAGGTCGCGCAGCCGGTCCCGCAGCGCGGCGGCCAGGTCGGCGAGCTGGGCGTAGGAGAGGCGGGGCGTCCAGTCGGCCAGTTCGGCGAGCCGTGCCCGCAGCTCTGCCGGGGTGGCCCCGTCCACCAGCAGCAGTTCGGCGTCCTGCGCGGAGCGGGTCAGCTCCACGGTGCGGGCGGGCAGCGCGGCGGGGCGGCGGGGGCCGGTGCCCTCCACGACCACGTGGGTGTTGATGCCGCCGAAGCCCATCGCCATCACGCCCGCGCGCAGCGGGACGTCGGCGGGCCACGGCTCGGCCTGCCGCAGCACCCGCAGCGCCGCCGGTTCGCGCTCCAGCACCGGATGGGGATCGACACAGCCGACGGTCGGGGGGAGCACCTGCTCGCGCACCGCCAGCACGGCCTTGAGCAGCCCGGCCACCCCGGCGGCGGCCTTGGTGTGCCCGATCATCGCCTTGATCGAGCCGATCGCGGCGGGCGGGACGTCCGCGCCCGCCTCGGCCCGCGCCGCCGACAGCGCCGTCAGCTCGGTCGCGTCGCCCACGGCGGTGCCGGTGCCGTGCCCCTCGAACAGCCCGACCGTCTCGATGCCGAACCCCGCGCGCTCGTAGGCGCGGCGCAGCGCCAGCCGGTACCCGCCGGCGTCGGGGCGGGTGATGCCGCCCTTGCCGTCGGAGGAGACGCCCCACCCCGCGATGGTGGCGTGGGCGGGGCGGCCGGCGGCGACCGCGTCCTCCTCGCGCATCAGCACGACCATCCCGCAGCCCTCACCCGGCCAGAACCCGTCGCCGCCGCGGTCGTAGACCCGCATCTCGGTCCGGGCGAGCGCGCCCGTCTTGGCGAACCCGACGATCTCGAACGGGTCGATGGACAGGTCCACCCCGCCCGCGACGACCACGTCGGCCTCGCCGTCGGCCAGCACCCGGCAGGCCGTGACCACCGCCAGCAGCGAGGACGAGCAGGCCCCGTCCACGGTGTAGCCGCCGCCGTTCAGGTCGAAGTGGTTGCAGATCCGCCCGGCGATGGTGTTGGCCAGGCCGCCCGCGAGGGTGTCCTCGTCGATCTCGGGGAACGGGCGCTTGTACTCCCGCTCCAGGTCCTCCAGGAACACCGCCAGGCGGTCCTCGTCCCAGCCCTGGCCCAGCAGCGCCGCCGCCACCGTGCGCCGCACGTACGGCCACCGCAGGCGCATCAGGTTGGCGCGGGTGAACTCCCCGGCGAGGGAGTTGCCGACGATCACGCCGGTGCGCTCGCGGGGCAGGCCCTCGGCCATCGGGTACCCGGCGTGCGCGAGCGCCCGCCCGGCCACGTCCAGCGCCAGCCAGTGGGTCAGGTCGGTGGAACGGTAGGTGCTGCCCGCGATCCGGTGCGCGATCCGGTCGAACTCGTAGCCCTCGATGACCGCGGCCGTCCTTGTGTAGAAACGGTCCGGCGCGGCCGGATCGGGATCCCAGTAGTCGGCCAGCCGCATCCTTTCGTCCGGCAGCCGGCGGAACGCCCTTCGCCCGGCGAGGACGTTCTCCCACAACTCACCGGGCGAACCGGCGTCCGGATAACGGCAGGCCATTCCGACAACGGCGATCCGGGCCATGGTGGGCACCGCCTTCTTTCCGGGGTGATCGACCACCAGCATGGCCGCCGGAACGCCGGGCGTCTTCTTCCGTCATGCTTTTCCCAGGAATAACACCGTTCGATAATGGCGTTCCATAATGGCGTGATGAATAGGCCGTCGTAAAAGGGCCGGGCGACACCGAGTCCCCCGCCGGGACCAGCGGGGGACTCGGGAGAGCGGCGGCGGTCAGGCCGGGACGGGACCGGGCACCGGGGGCGCGGCGGCGGGGGCTTCGGCGGCCCGCCGACGGGACCGCCAGTGCGCGACCCACCAGCCGATCCCGCGCAGCGCGCAGACGATCGTGGTGGCGAAGAACAGCGTGTACACCACGTTGAACAGCATCAGCACCCCGTACACGACGGCGACGCCCGCCCCGAACACGAACTGGGCCCGCGGCTTGGACGGCGTCGTCCCGGGGTCGGTGATCATGTAGTTGGTGAACAGCACGAACGCCACCCCGCTCATCACCGCCAGGCCGGTGAACAGCGGGGCGTCCCAGATCCAGTGCCGCACCAGGGCCTGGATCGCGAACCCGCCGAGCCACCCGACGATGAGCAGGATCCGGCCGGTGAGCATGGCGTTGATGACGGTCCCCGCGGTGATGATGACCAGCGGGATGAGGATGCGGAACAGCGAGTTGGCGTACTCGGTGAACTGGTAGGGCGGCGCGATGCTGACCCAGGACCCGAAGCACAGCAGCGTCAGGGTGATCCCGAAGTTGGACGGGTTCATGTAGTGCCGCATCCGGCCGTTGATCGGGGCCTTGAGCACGTACTTCTGTCCCACCGCCGCCACCACGCCGAACATGACCGGCCACCACTGGTCGTTGGCGTACAGCAGCATGTTGACGGCCAGGCTGGTGATGTGGGCGGGCAGCAGGAACTCGTACACGCCGCGCGCGCCGTTGCCCGCGAAGCGGGGGGCGCGCCGCTCGGCCCACGCGCTCAGGGACTCCAGGCCGAGGTCGACGGCGTACCCGGTGGCCAGCGCCAGCAACGGCCACAGCCACGCCTGCTCGAAGCCCAGCACGGTGTAGCCGAGGATGTTGAACACGCTGAGCGAGATGGCGAAGTTGCGCAGCGCGATGTACCGCACGTCGGGTCTGGGCTTGCCCGCGTCCGCCTTGGGCGGCGGCGGGGCGGGGGCGCTGCCGCTGACGGGCTGGACGGTGGTCGTCATCGGTTCTCGACCTCCTCGGCCGTGCTGTCCAGGAGCAGGGTGTGGTCGCCGGGGGCGAGGGTGAGGTTCTGCTCACGCGCGCCGCCGCGCGCGTCCAGCCACCGCAGGTTCACCGCGACGGGCGTGGTGGAGGCCCCGAGGCCGAAGGACACCTCGAAGCCGCGCTTGCCGCTGTGACCGCCGCCGCCGTCCAGCCGGGAGATCTGCGTCCGCCCGTCGGCGGTGCGGATCCGCACGGTGGCCCCGTAGGCGGGGGTGCCCGCGCCCGTGAAGGGGCCGCGGCGTTCGCCGGTGGGCCGGACGAGCGTCAGCCCGAGCCGGTTGCCCCGGCGCGGTGCGGCGTTGGCGTAGAACTCCGGGGCGGCCCACTGCCGGGCGACCGCGAAGTCCAGCGCCCCGATGCCCCGGGTGTCGGCGATGGCGATGCCCCGGCTGGGGATCGGCGCGGCCAGCCCGAGCCGCTCCGCCAGGTTGACGTACCGGCCGCCGTCGGCGGGCCGCGCGTAGAACGCCAGCGGCTGGTCTCCGGCGATGTCGTCGCCGGGCTGCACGTCGGGCCACATCCTCGGGTTGGTGTAGAGCTGGTCGTTGATCATGGCCATCTCCTGCAGCCACGGCCACCGGTTGATCCGCCCCTTGATGAAGCCCTCGGCCTGGACGATGTCGGGGCGTCCGCTGTTGAGGAAGTCCCCCGCCTTCAGGTCCCAGCCCCAGCCGGTGAACGCCAGCCCGAGCTGCTCGGCGCGCTGCTCGAACGGGGCCCGCCCGTCGTTGAGCTTCCGGCGCATCTCCGCCTCGCTGCGGGCCTGGTTGATCCAGGCGAAGTTGCTCTCCTCCAGGCCCCAGGCGGTGGTGATGTTGCTGACGACCATGTCGAACCGGCCGGTGCCGTTCAGGTCGGCGAAGTCGACGCCCATGCCCTTGAAGGAGCTGTGGCCGAGCACGAACGACTTGGGGGTCGTGGGGTGCCGTTCGCCGGTGACCGTGCGGAACCTGATGGTCCCCCGCGTGGACACGTTGTGGAACAGGTGGTCCTTGCCGAAGTCGTTGGCGACGTACAGCTCGGGCCGCGCGTCGCCGTCGAGGTCGGCGCTGGAGGCGGCCAGGCTCCAGCCGGTGGAGTCGCCGTACGGGATCGCCTTGGGCACCTCCACGTACCGGGCGGTGGGGTTCTCCCCTGAGGTGGCGCCGTACCAGCGCATCACGTGCGCCCCGCCGCCGTTCTTGGCGTTGGACATCGAGGAGTTCATCTCGACGTTGGGCTGCCCGTCCGGGTCCAGGACGTCGGAGTCGGGGAAGTAGTTGGCGATGAGGATGTCGGGGTGGCCGTCGGCGTCGTAGTCGGCGACGTTGACGGTGTTGGTGTGCCACTTGGGCCCGTGGTACGCACCGTCCACCGAGTCCTGCGGGACCAGCTCGACCGGCCGGTAGGCGGCGGGCGACAGCGTCCGCGCCGAGGAGCGGGCCAGGAACAGGACCGGGGTGCGTCCCCAGTAGGTGACCAGCAGGTCCATCCGGGCGTCGCCGTTGAAGTCGCCCGGGGTGCAGCCCATCGGCGCGATGGCCGGTCCCATCGGCAGCGGCGCCGGGTCCAGCACGAACGGGGTGAAGCGGTCGGCGGGCGCGGCGGTCGGCGCGTAGGTCACGATGACCTGGTCGGTGCGGGTGTCCACCAGGCACAGGTCGTTGGACTTGCCGTCACCGTCGAGGTCGTTCATCGCGATCGCGGCGCCGACCGAGGAGATCCAGGCGTCGATGTGCTGGTACGACTTGTTCACCTTGCGCACGGTCTGCTGGGTGTAGCCGCCTGGGAGGGCGATCGACATCGGTTCGAACGAGTACTTGCTCGCCACCTCGTCGAACTCGGCCGCTGACGACGTCGGCAGCTTGGCCGCGAAGAA
>DATADI010000510.1:0-4043 GCA_036258615.1 Thermomonospora sp.
CCGAACTCGCCGAACTGGTCCGGCTCGCCGCCCGGTCCCGCGCGGAGGCGTCGGCGGTGGCCCGGCGCGAGGGGCACCTGTCGCTGCGACGGGAGGCCGCGGCGGCCCGGGCAGCGCTGACGGACGCGGGCGCGCGGGTACGGCTGGAGCTTCCTCCCGGGCCCCTGGACGACGAGGCGGGCGACGTGCTGGCGGCCGTGCTCCGGGAGGCCGCCAACAACGTGCTGCGGCACGCCGTACCGCGCCACTGCGAGATCACCGTCACCGTCGAGGGCGACACGGCCCGGCTGTGCGTGCGCAACGACGGCGCCGACGCCGCCGACGCGAGGCCGACGCGCACCGGAGGCGGCCTGGCGAACCTGGCCGCCCGCGCACACGCCGTGGGCGGCACGCTCACGGCCGAGGCCACCGGGGCCGGATGGTTCGTGCTCCTCGCCGAAATCCCGCTGCGGACGCCCGGCAAGACCGGCATGTTCGCCAGTCACGCTACCGATTCGCCCGAGGCGCGCCGTCCCTAACGTGAATGACATCCGCCCGGATTCTCTCGGAAAAAGGAGGACGGGTGTCTTTCACCGCACACGCGGAAGCGCTGGCGCATTGTTCTCGGCTCGCCGACCACATGGTGCGGCGGTTCTCCGGCCGCCCGTCACCGCCGATTCCCGCCACCGTCCCGCTCGGTGACGCGCTGCGTTATCTCACCGCCCACGTCAACCTCGCGGGCGGAACGAGAATGGAAATGACCGAGACGCGCCCCCGGACCTACACGGTGACCCTCGCGACGGCGGCCGGGCCCGCCGTCCCGGCGCTGGCCTCGGTGCTCGACTTCGCACGGAACGCGACCGGCCACCCCGTCACCGCCATGGGCGTGGAACTGCGCGGCCCGGTCCTCCATGGGCGCGACGAGATCACCCGGCTGTTCGGCACCACCGACGTCCACCTCGACGGCCGCACCGACGCGGTGACGCTCCGCGAAGGCCCTGACGCGCCCGGGACCGGCGACGACTGGGTCGCGGAACTCCGCGCCCTGCTGGCCGAGGGCCTGCCGGAAGGCCCCGTCACGCTACCGGACATGGCCCGGCGGCTGGCGGTCAGCCCCCGCACCCTGCAACGCCGCCTCCACGCCGCCGGGACCACCTGGCGCCGCGAACTGGAGATCACGCGCGGCGCGTGCGCGACCCGGCTGCTGGAACAGGCCGACCTGCCCCGCGCGGCGGTGGCCAGGCGGCTCGGCTACTCCGACGCCCGGTCCCTCCGGCGCGCCGTCCGCCGCTGGGAGCGGGCCGCCGCACCGCCGGGGTCACGATGACCAGCCGCCTCGACGACCCGCCCGGCCCGTCCGGGGACATCCCGCCCGTCGTCGGGCTGGGGGAGCCCCCGGCCACCCGGCGGGCCTGCGTGGGCGACGCGGCGGCGCTGCTGGCCCGCGCCCGCGAACAGGGGCTGCCCGTCCCCGACGGGTTCGTCGTCACCGTCCAGGGCGTCGGGCTCATCGCCGAGGAGGTCCGGCGCGTCGCCCCGGCGCTGCGGCTGGCCTGGCAGGCGCTGCAGGGGCCGGTGCTGCTGCGGATGTCGTCCCGCACCGCCCACGGCGAGTCCCGAGGGGGCGGCCCGGAGTACTTCGACGCCACCACCTGGGAGGGGATGCTCGACGGCGTCAACGGCCTGCTCCTGCACGACCGGCTGGAGAACCCCGGGCGGCGCGACGAGCCCTGGGGCCTGCTCGTCCTGCGGCGGCCCCTGACGCTGCGGTCGGTGCTCGTCATCACCGGCGACCCGTTCGGCACCGGCGAGGAGATCGGCCTGTGGCGCGCCGAGGACGACCCCGCGTCCGCCGGTCCCCGGCTGCGGCGGCGCGACCGCCGGATGCTGCGCGACCTGGCGCGCCGGGCCCGCGCCGTCGCGGGCGGCCCGATCGACATGGAGGTCGCGATCGACGTGCGGGACCGGCCCTGGGTCGTGGACCTGCGCCGCTACCAGCACCCGCCCTGGCGGTAGGCGCGCACCCCAATACATCCGTCGAGGAGACCGCCGGAGACGGCGGCCCCGGAGCTGAGGAGGTCGGCTCATCACCACACAGGACCACGCGACGCGCGACTTCGACCTGGACCGCTACGTGCGCAACTCCCGGGCGGTGGACCTGACCGGCGTGGCGTGGGGCGAGGCCGCCGCCCACCCGGTGTCCGGCCAGGAGGCCCGCGTCCTGGCGTTCATGATGGACATCGAGACGCACACCGTGATGTACGCCCGCGACCTGCTGGCGACCCGGGCGGCGTTCGACCCCGCCGTCACCGCGTTCATGTCGTGCTGGATCTACGAGGAGTTCTGGCACGGCGAGGCGCTGGCGCGCTTCCTCGGCGAGGCCGGGTTCACCCTCGCGCCCGACCGCGCGGCGCTGACGGCGGACTCCCCGTACCCCAGCAAGGTCCGGCGCGACGAGCGGATCCGCCGCGCGCTCGGCCGCGGCGCCTACACCGGGCACCTGGCCTCGATGGTCGGCTCCCTGCTCACCCGCGACTTCGTGGCGATCCAGATGACCTGGGGAGCGATGAACGAGCTGAGCGCGATCCACAGCTACCAGTCGATGATCGACCGCAGCGCCAACCCGGTGCTGCGGGACATCCTGCGGCGCGTCATCAAGGACGAGCGCCGCCACTTCGCCTTCTACCGGGCCCAGGCCCGGCTCCGGCTGGAGCGCAGCCCGCGGGCCCGGCGCATCGCGCGGTGGGCCATGGAACGGCTGTGGGCCCCCGTCGGGACCGGCCTGCGCCCCGAGGAGGAGAGCGACTTCGCCGCCGTGTGGCTCTTCGGGGACGACGCCGGGCTGGAACGCCTCCGCCGGGTCGACGCCACGATCGCCGAACTCCCGGGGTTCGCGGGGACGACCCTGGCCCAGGACGCCCGCCACCGCGCCCTCACCCGGATGCCGCCCCACCGGATCCCCGAACTGTCCACCGACACGGCCCTGGCCCGCGCGGGCGTCTACCGGGAGGGCGAGCGATGAGCCCCGACCAGCGGACCGTGCTGCTCACCGGGGCGACCGGTTTCATCGGCCAGGCGCTCCTGGAGCGGCTGCTGTCCGCCTACCCGGGAACCCGCGTCGTGCTGCTCCTGCGAGCGGGCCCCCACGGCTCGGCGGAGCAACGGTTCGCCGAACTGCTCACCAAGCCCGTCTTCGGGCCCTGGCGCGAAGGCGTCGGAGCCGTGGAGGCCGACCGCATCGTGCGGGAACGGGTCCGGCTCGTGGCCGCCGACCTCGCCGACGGCGTCCCCGACCTGCCGGGCGACATCGACGTCGTGGTGCACGGCGCCTCCGTCGTGTCGTTCGACCCGCCCATCGACGACGCCTTCCGCGCCAACGTCGTCGGCACGGTCAACCTGTACGAGGCGGTCCGGCGCGCCGGGGCACGCCCCCACATCGTGCACGTCTCCACCGCCTACGTCGCGGGCGACCGCAAGGGCGTCGTCCCCGAGGCGCGCCTGGAACACCAGGTGGACTGGCGGCGCGAACTGGCCTGCGCGCTGGACGCCCGCGAGACCGTGGAACGCGACTCACGGCGGCCCGAGGTCCTGCACGGGCTGCGCGCGGCGGCGCTGCGCGAGCAGCGCAAGGCCGGGCCGATGGCGGTCGCCGACGACACCGAGCGCCGCCGCGCCGACCTGGTCGCCGACCGGCTCGTGGCCTACGGGCGCGAACGCGCGCGCGGCCTGGGCTGGCCCGACGTGTACACCCTGACCAAGGCGCTGGGCGAACGGGCCGCCGAGGAGACGGCGCACGACCTGCCGCTGTCGATCGTGCGACCGGCCATCGTCGAAAGCGCCCTGCGGCATCCGTATCCGGGATGGATCGACGGGTTCAAGATGGCCGACCCGCTGATCCTCGCCTACGGGCGGGGCATGCTGCGCGCCCTGGCGGGCATCCCGGACGGCATCGTCGACATCGTCCCGGTCGACCTGGTCGTGAACGCGGTGCTGGCCGCCGCTGATCGGCCCCCGGAGCCCGGCGGTCCCGCCTACTACCACGTGGGGTCCAGCGCCCGGAACCA
>DATADI010000511.1:0-4777 GCA_036258615.1 Thermomonospora sp.
CTGCTCGGCCAGCACCCCCGAGGGCTCGCTGTGGGAGGTCGACGCCGCGCTGCGCCCCGAGGGCAAGGCCGGTCCGCTGGTGCGGACCCTGGCCAGCCACCGCGCCTACTACGAGCGCTGGGCCAAGACCTGGGAGTTCCAGGCGCTGCTGAAGGCCCGCCCGGTGGCCGGGGACGCCGAACTCGGCCAGGCGTACGTCGACATGATCGGGCCCCTGGTGTGGAAGGCCGCGGCGGGGGAGGACTTCGTCGAGGACGTGCAGGCCATGCGGCAGCGCGTGGAGGCGCACCTGCACCGCCGCACCGACGAGTCCGAACGGGAGCTGAAGCTGGGCCCCGGCGGGTTGCGCGACATCGAGTTCGCCGTCCAGCTCCTCCAGCTCGTCCACGGCCGCGCCGACGAGACGCTCCGCAGCCCCAACACGCTGGAGGCGCTGGCGTCCCTGTCGCAGGGCGGCTACGTGGGGCGCGACGACGCGGCCGGCCTGGCGTCGGCGTACCGCTTCCTGCGCCGCGTGGAGCACCTCATCCAGCTGTACCGGCTGCGCCGCACCCACACCGTCCCCGACGACGAGCAGGACCTGCGGCGCCTGGGCCGGGCGCTGGGGCTGCGCACCGACCCGGTGGGGGAGTTCACCGCGCTGTGGCGGCGGCACGCCCGCGGCGTCCGCACCATCCACGAGAAGCTGTTCTACCGGCCGCTGCTGCGCGCCGTGGCCCGGCTGCCGGAGGAGGAGGCCCGGCTGACCCCCGAGGCGGCGCGGACCCGGCTGACCGCACTGGGCTTCAACGACCCGGCGGGCGCGCTGCGGCACATCGAGGCCCTCACCTCGGGGGTCTCGCGGCGTGCGGCCATCCAGCGGACGCTGCTGCCGGTGATGCTCGGCTGGTTCGCCGCCGCCCCCGACCCCGACGCCGGGCTGCTGGGCTTCCGGCAGGTCAGCGACGCCCTCGGCACCACCCCGTGGTACCTGCGGCTGCTGCGCGACGACGTGACGGTCGCCGAGCGGATGGCCCGGGTGCTGGCCTCCAGCCGGTACGCCACCGACCTGCTGCTGCGCGCCCCCGAGGCGGTGGCCCTGCTCGGCGGGGACGACGGGCTGGCCCGCCGGCCGTTCGACGCGCTGCTGGCCGAGGCGCTGGCCGCGGTCCGCCGCCGCGAGGACGACGACAAGGCCGCGCACGAGTCCGCCGAGGACGCGGTCGCGGCGGTGCGCGGGCTGCGCCGCCGGGAGCTGTTCCGCACCGCCGTCGCCGACCTGCTCGGGCTGACCGACGTGGCCAGCGTGGGCGAGGCGCTCACCGACATCGCCACCGTCACCATCGAGGCGGCCCTCCAGGCGGCCGTCAACAAGATCGAGATGGAGCGGCGGGGTCCGCTGCCCACCCGCATCGCCGTGGTCGCCATGGGCCGGTTCGGCGGCCACGAGCTGGGGTACGGCAGCGACGCCGACGTGATGTTCGTGCACGACCCGCTGCCCGGCGCCGACGAGCGGGACGCGCAGAACGCCGCGCACTCGGTCGCCGAGGAGATGCGCCGGCTGCTGGCGCGGCCCGCGCCCGACCCGCCGCTGGTGATCGACCCGAACCTGCGCCCGGAGGGCAAGGCCGGGCCGCTGGTGCGCACGCTGGCGTCCTACGCCGCCTACTACGCCCGCTGGTCGGCCCCCTGGGAGAGCCAGGCGCTGCTGCGCGCCGACCCGCTCATCGGCGACCCGGAGCTGGGCCACCGGTTCCGCGCGCTGATCGACCCGGTGCGCTGGCCCCGCGACGGCATCGACGACAAGGCGCTGCGCGAGATCCGGCGGCTCAAGGCCCGGATGGAGTCCGAACGGCTGCCGCGCGGCGTCGAACGGCGGCTGCACACCAAGCTCGGCCCCGGCGGCCTGTCGGACGTCGAGTGGGTGGCCCAGCTCCTGCAGCTCCAGCACGCCCACGAGGTCGCCGGGCTGCGCACCACCCGGACGCTGGCGGCGCTGGACGCGGCCGTCCGGGCGGGCCTGCTGGACGAGGCCGACGGCGAGGTGCTGTCGTCGGCGTGGCGGCTGGCCACCCGCATCCGCGGCACGATGATGCTGGTCCGGGGCCGCGCCTCCGACCTGCTGCCCACCGACCACCACCGGACGCGCAGCGCGGTCACCATGGTCCTCGGCTACCCGGGCACCGGCGACCTGCTGGAGGACTACCGCCGCCACGCCCGCCGCGCCCGCGCCGTCGTCGAACGCGTCTTCTACGGCGTCATGGACTAGGGCGCGAACTCGTCCAGATTGTCGCGGGCCGGGTGCGTCCGTCCCATCGGCCCGGCGGCCATGGCGCGCAGCAGGTTCTCGGTGACCCGGGTGACGAAGCGCTGGGCGGCGGCGGTCACGCCGTGGCCGCAGCGCGTGCCGCGCATCGCGCACACCCACCGCATGGTGCCCGTCGCGAACACCCCCGACCCGCTCCTGGTGGTGTAGTACGTGGCGTCCGCCGTCTTGACGAACGCCCCGCAGTTGATCGGCGAGTGCGCCAGCACCTCGATCGGCCGGGGGGTGGGCCCGGCCCAGTTGATCGCGTCGGTCTCCGGGCCGATCAGTCCGGGGAACGCGGTGCCCTTGCGGACCCCCGTGCCGCGGAACAGCCAGTGCGACGGCCGGTGCACGGTGAACGACCCGGCGGCGGGGAAGCAGTTGTACATGATCCCGATGAGGTCGCTCTCCGGCCGGGGATGCGGCGGCAGCCGCCAGTCCTGCGTGGACTCGGCCGGGTTCGTCTCGGCGACGGGGTCCTCCGTGGCGTCCTTGTAACAGATCACCAGGCGGTCGCCGCCGAGCGGGGTGTCGGCGAACCGGATGTGCCGGTTGACGGCGTTGGCCCCCAGGAAGGCGATGTTGACGCCCTGGTCGCGCGCCCGGGTGGCGTTCTCGCGCATCGCCGTGGACCAGTACTCGTCGTGCCCCAGCGTCAGCAGGCCCCGCGCCCCGCGCAGCAGGTCCGCGTGGCGGTGCAGGTCGTTGTCGGTCGCGTACGCCAGAGGGACGCCCGACTTCTCCGCCAGCACGATCGCCGAGTGCTCGTACGCCATGAACTTGCCGGTGCCGTCCTTGTCGTACGGCCGGTCGAAGCTGACGGCGCGGGAGCGGTCGGAGTAGCCCGTCGGGCCCCGGTACAGGTTGCGCCCGCCCCAGGTGTTGTACGCCTGCCAGGTCGTGGTGGCGTTCAGGACGACGATCCGCCCCGCCGTGCTCGCCGACCGCACGGTGAGCGGGACGTACCGCTGGGCGCCGGAGTCGGCGGTCAGCCGCAGCAGGTAGACGCCCTCCGGCCAGCCCCGGGTGGGGACGGTCAGCGACGGCCGCCACGGCGCGACCACCGTGCCGGTCTCCTCGTCGGTGCGGGCGGCCGGCTGGCGGACGCCCGCCTGCCGGGGCGCCCGCCACACCCTGCGGGCCTGGTCGCCGCCGTACCAGCCGACCCGGAACGCCTCCACCGCGAACCCGGGTGTGGTCGTGGACACGAACAGCCGGAACGACTCACCCGGCAGGACGCTGACCCGGTCGGCGAACCCCTCGATCTCGTCCTGGACGCCCTTGCGGCGCAGCTTCCAGTCCCGGGTGCCGGGCAGGGCGTTCTCGGCCGTCACCGCCGCCGAGGGGGCCGTGGAACGGGCACCGTCCCGCCCGGCCCCGGCGGCGCTCCCGGAGGAACTGCACGAGGTCAGCGCGAAAGGGGCCAGGACGGCGAACAGGAGGGTGGGGGCGATCCGCCGGAGTCTGCGCACGCCGCCGCATTCTGCCGCAGCCCGCCCCGCGACGCGCCGAACGACACTCAGGCCGTGTCACGGCACATCTGCACCCCGTAGCCCACCACCCGTACCGCGCCGTGGCTGAACACCGCCCCGGCGGCCAGGACGGCGACACCGCCCACCGCGTCGAGGATGAAGTGGTTGGCCGTCCCCATGATGACCACGACCGTCACCGTCGGGTAGGCGACCGCCAGCACCCGGACCCAGGTGCGCCGGGTGACCGCCAGGATCGCCACCGCGCACCACAGCGACCAGGCGGTGTGCAGCGAGGGCATCGCCGCGTACTGGTTGGAGACCGTCGCCACCGGCGAGGAGTCGTACAGCCCCCAGGTGTTGAAGACGATCACCGTGTCGGTGAACCCGGGCAGCATGCGCGGCGGGGCCAGCGGATAGAACCAGAACCCGATCAGCGCCGTCAGGGTCGTGGCGAACAGCATCCAGCGGTAGGTGGAGTACCGCCCGGGATGCCACACGTACAGCCACACCAGCACACCGATCGTGATCGCGAAGTGCAGGGTGGCGTAGTAGTAGTTGGCCGTCACGCCCAGCCAGGACTGCTCGGTGAACAGCCGGTTCAGCTCGTACTCGATGTCCAGCCGCAGCACGTCCTCGGCCTTGAGGATCTCGTACGCCCGCGCGACGGCGGCGGCGTGGTCGGTCGGGACCAGGTTGCGGACCATGGAGTACGCGGTGTAGCAGATCGCGATCAGCAGCAGTTCGGCCCACCAGCGCGGCCTGCTCCGCACCACGTCCCCGGCCCCCACGGGTCCGGCCCCCGGGCGCGGGGCCCGTGAGCCGGTGGCGGCGGATCGGAGCGCAGGCATGCGGTCAACGTTCTCAGACGGAGGTCACCGGAGCATCACCGATCACAGGCGAGTCGCCGCGCACCCCTACCCCTCTCCCGGCGGGGACCCGCCGTGCCGACACCCGGTCCACGGGGGCCTCCGCCCGCGCCACGGCGGGCGCGGGCACGGCGCCCCCTGGGGCCGTGGCC
>DATADI010000512.1:0-19653 GCA_036258615.1 Thermomonospora sp.
GCCTCCAGGTTCGACGTCGTCGCGAACCCCGCCAGGTACGCCGCGCGGGCCGCCGCGACCGCCGCCGCCTCGTGCGTGCGCCGCGACCCCATCTCGATCAGCGGGCGTCCCTCGGCGGCGTTGACCATCCGGGACGCGGCCGAGGCGATGGCGCAGTCGTGGTTGAGGATCGACAGCACCAGCGTCTCCAGCAGCACCGCCTCGCCGAACGTGCCCTCCACCACGAGAATCGGCGAGTCGGGAAAGTAGCACTCGCCCTCCGGGTAGCCCCAGATGTCGCCGGAGAACCGGTACTCGGCGAGCCATGCGGCGGTCCGTTCGTCCACCACTTCCCGTGAAACGAGGAAATCCAGCTCCGGCCCCTCGAACCGGAAATCCGCGACGGCCTCCAGCAGCCGGCCCACTCCCGCGACGACCCCGTACCGGCGGCCCTGGGGCAGCCGGCGCGCGAACACCTCGAACACCGCGCGCCGTCCCGCCGTGCCGCTTTGCAAAGCGGCCTGCAACATCGTCAATTCGTACCGGTCGGTCAGCAGCGCCGTACTGTAACCAAGGTCCACAAGTGGAAGACTACGGACCGGTGTGTGCACCATGGACTGGCAGGCCACCACATGGGGGAGGGGGACCCGCGCGATGACCGCGCCCGCGCCGACCGAGCTGGACCGGCCGAGGTCACATGAGGACCAGCGGCCCGATCTGCCGTGGCTGGCGATCGTCTGGAACGACCCGATCAACCTGATGTCGTACGTGACGTACGTGTTCCAGACGGTGTTCGGCTATCCGAAGGCCAAGGCCGAGAAGCTGATGCTGGACGTGCACCACAAGGGCCGTGCCGTGGTGGCCAGCGGCACCCGCGAGGAGATGGAGCGGGACGTGGAGATCCTGCACTCCTACGGCCTGTGGGCCACCGTCAAGCGGGACGACTGACCGGCGGGAATGGGGGCGGCATGAGCAGGGTCGAGCGGGTGCGGCGCGGGGTCCGCGTCCGGCTGGAGCCGGAGGAGGCGGCGCTGGTCCGGGCGCTGCTCGAACAGCTGCTGGCGCTGCTGGGCGAGCCCGACCCGGCCGCCGACCCGCTGGCCGCCGCGCTCGGGATCGCCGAGAACGCCGCCAAGTCCGACGACCCGGTGCTCGCCCGGCTGTTCCCCGACGCCTACCGCGAGGACTCCGGGGCGGCGGCGGAGTTCCGCCGCTACACCGAGGTCGGGTTGCGCGACGGCAAGCGCGAGGCCGCCGAGACCGTCCTGGCCTCCCTGCGGTCCGGCACGGACGTGGTGCTCGACGACGACCAGGCGCAGGCGTGGCTGCGCGCCGTCAACGACCTGCGGCTGGCCCTCGGCACCCGCCTCGACATCACCGAGGAGTGGTACGAGCAGGCCGCCGAACTCGACCCCGACGACCCGCGGTACGCCCTGTACGCCGCCTACGACTGGCTGACCATGCTCCAGGAGAGCCTCGTCCGCGCCCTCTGGTAGGCCCCCCGCGGACCTCACGCAAAGTCCGGACGAGGCTGCGGGGCGTGGTGAATACTGGGGGACAGGCTCACGAACCCTCCGCAAACAGGAGCCCCGCATGCCCTCCACTCCCAGGGGGGACGACCCCCCACCCCCTGCCGGACGGCCTGGAGACGACGGGACGGGCGCACCGCAGGCCGCGCCGGGCAGGCCCGTCGGCGAGATGCGGCTCGGCGACCATCTCTGCCTCTCCTACGACAACGCCGAGGAGCACCGGGCGATCCTCACCGCCTACCTCCGGGACGCCCTGCGCGACGACCACAAGGTCATCTACGTGTCCGACGACGCCCCGCCGGAGGAGGTGCTCGACCGGTTCCGGCGCGGGCCCGACGCCGGTGACCTGGACCTGCCCGCCATGATGGGCGAGGGCCGGTTCGTGGTCCGCACCGCCGAGGAGGCGTACCTGGCCACCGGCCGGTTCGACCCCGACGAGATCGTCGGGCTGTTCGCCACCGAGATCGAGCTGGCCATGCTGCAGGGCTACCGGGGCCTCCGGATGACCTGCGAGAAGACCTTCTCGCTGCGCGGCTGGCCGGGCAGCGACCGGTTCACCGAGTTCGAGCGCAAGATCGACCACATCTTCCGCACCGCGCCCGTCCCGGCGATGGCGATCTGCCAGTACGACCGGCGCTGGTTCGGCCGCGACCAGCTCCGCGAGCTGGAGTCGTACCACGCGGGGCGGGTCCGGGTGGACGACCGGTTCGACAACGGCACCCTGCGGATCACCCCCACCTTCACCCCGCCGGGCCTGGCGCTGGCCGGGGCCATCGACGAGTCGACCTGCCCGGCGGTGGAGGAGGCGCTGCGCACCGCCGGGGTCCGTAGCGCGCACCTGTGCCTGGACCTGTCCCGGCTGGAGTTCTGCGACATGGCCGGGCTGCGCGCCCTGGTCGGCGCGGGGCGGACCCCGGGCGGCATGGAACGGCAGGTCATCCTGCGGGAGCCGCCCGAGCAGCTGGCGCTGATGATGCGGATCACCGGCTGGGACGCGCTGCCCGGCGTGTACGTGGAGGAGGCCCCCCGATGACCCGCGCCACGACGACCTCCACCCGCACCGGACGGGACGTCCTCGTCCACCAGGCGCTGGTGTACGGCTCCGACGAGGAGATGGCCGGCTCGGCGGTGCCGTTCCTGCGGGAGGGCGTCCGCGCCGGGGACGCCGTGGTGGCGATCACCTCCCCGCGGACCGCCGGGGCGCTGCGCGACGGGCTCGGCGCGGCGGCCGATCCGGTGGAGTTCCTCGACTCCGGCGCCTGGTTCGCGGCGCCCGTGCAGACCCTGGCGGCCTACCACGAGCACGCCTCCCGCGACTGGTGGCCACGCGGGCGGCTCCGGCTGCTGGCCGAGCCGGTCTGGACGGGACGTTCCGCGCTGGAGATCCGCGAGTGGAAACGGCACGAGGCAGTCCTGAACGTCGTCTTCGCCGGGACGCCCAGCGTCCTGTGCTGCGCGTACGACCGGCGTGAGGTGCCCGCCGACGTGGTCGAGGCGGCGTTCCGGACCCACCCGGAGCACCTGTCGGGCGGGGTGGTGGAGGCCAGCCCGGCGTACGTCGACCCGGCCGACTTCTACGCCGAGTGCAACGCGGCGCCGCTGGCCCCGGCGCCGGAGACGGGGGTCGCCGAGCACCGGTTCACCGGCGGGGGGCTGGCGGCCCTGCGCGACTTCGTCACCGCCGAGGCCGCCCGCCGGGGCCTCCCGCAGGACCGGATCCTGCCGCTGGTGATGGCGGTCAACGAGGTCGCGACCAACATCGTCCGCCACGGCGGCGGCAGCGGGGTGCTGCGGGTGTGGGCGGGCGGCGAGGGGCTGGTGTGCGA
The DNA here is from genome assembly GCA_036258615.1 of Thermomonospora sp. Lineage (GTDB taxonomy): Bacteria > Actinomycetota > Actinomycetes > Streptosporangiales > Streptosporangiaceae > Thermomonospora. The sequence continues at coordinate 3,335 of DATADI010000512.1, forward strand.
CCTCACCGACCCGGACCGCGCCCTGGTGGACCGTTTCCTCGGCCACCGGCCGCCCCGCCCGCTCCAGCAGGGCGCGGGGATGTGGGCGGTGCGGCGGCTGTGCCACATCGTGGAGATCCGCTCCGGCGCGCACGGCACGGTGATCCGCCTGCACACGCGGCTGCCGTGAGGGGCCTCGGAGCCCGTGCGCGGCGGGCCGCCGGGTAGCCTTCGGGCATGCTGACGATCGAGCGGGCCCTGTATGACAAGATCGTTGCGCATGCGCGCGCGGACCACCCCGACGAGGCGTGCGGGGTCGTGGCCGGCCCGGCCGGCTCCGACCGGCCGACCCGGTTCGTCCCGATGACCAACGCCGAGCGGTCCCCCACCTTCTACCGCTTCGACTCGATGGAGCAGCTGCGCGTGTGGCGGGAGATGGACGACAACGACGAGGAGCCGGTCGTCATCTACCACTCCCACACCGCCACCGAGGCGTACCCGTCCCGGACCGACGTCTCCTACGCCTCCGAGCCGAACGCCCACTACGTGCTGGTCTCCACCCGTGACCCGGACACCGAGGAGTTCCGCTCGTTCCGCATCGTGGACGGCGAGATCACCGAGGAGGAGGTCCGCGTGGTGGAGGGGTACTAGGCGCACGGCGTTCCTCCGCGCTCGGTAAACTCGGCGGCATGTCTGTCCCGCCTGTGCAGAGTTTCCTGTTCGGGCACTGCCGTGCCGAGGTCGTCTACGACTGTTCCTGAGCGCCTGCCCGCCTGGAATCCCCCGGCGTGACCCCGTGTTGACGTTCACGGGCGCTGGGCCCGTACGACGCTAAGGAGATCATCGCGATGGCGATCGAGGTCCGGATCCCGACGATCCTGCGCAACCTCACCGACGGCGCCAAGGCCGTCGAAGGCAAGGGCGGCTCGCTCGACGAGCTCTTCACCGACCTGGACTCCCGGCACCCCGGGCTGCGCGACCGGCTGGTCGACGACAAGGGGCTGCGGAAGTTCGTCAACGTGTACCTGAACGACGAGGACGTGCGGTTCCTCGGCGGCCTGGAGACCGAGGTCTCCGACGGGGACACGGTCACGGTGCTGCCCGCGGTGGCCGGCGGCCGGCGGTAATGCGCTTCGACTCGCTGCTGGACTCGCTCGGCCGCACCCCGCTGGTGGGGCTGCCCCGGCTGTCCCCGTCGCCCGAGGTGCGGCTGTGGGCCAAGCTGGAGGACCGCAACCCCACCGGCTCGGTGAAGGACCGTCCGGCGTTCTGGATGGTCGCCAAGGCCGAGAAGGAGGGGCTGCTCACCCCGGGCTGCACCATCCTGGAGCCCACCTCCGGCAACACGGGGATCTCGCTGGCGATGGTGGCCCGGCTGAAGGGCTACGACATCGTGTGCGTGATGCCCGAGAACACCTCCGCCGAGCGCCGCCAGCTCCTGTCGATGTGGGGGGCGCGGATCATCTCCTCGCCCGCCGCGGGCGGCTCCAACGAGGCCGTCCGGGTGGCCAAGCGGCTGGCCGAGGAGAATCCGGACTGGGTGATGCTCTACCAGTACGGCAACGAGGCCAACGCGCTGGCGCACTACGAGACCACCGGCCCGGAGATCCTGGCGGACCTGCCGGAAATCACCCACTTCGTGGCCGGGCTCGGCACCACCGGCACGCTCATGGGCGTCGGCCGCTACCTGCGCGAGCAGGTCCCCGGCGTGCAGATCGTCGCCGCCGAGCCCCGGTACGGCGAGCTGGTGTACGGGCTGCGCAACATCGACGAGGGGTTCATCCCCGAGCTGTACGACGACTCGGTGCTGACCACCCGGTTCTCGGTCGGCTCCAAGGACGCCCTGCGCCGGACCCGTGAGCTGCTGGAGCAGGAGGGCATCTTCGCGGGGATCTCCACCGGCGGCGCGCTGCACGCGGCGCTGGGCATGGCCCGCAAGGCCGTGAAGGCCGGGGAGCGGGCCGACATCGTGTTCGTGGTCGCCGACGGCGGCTGGAAGTACCTGTCCACCGGGGCCTACGAGGGCACCCTGGAGGAGGCGGAGGCCCGCCTGGAGGGCCAGCTCTGGGCCTGACCGTGCTGGGGGAGATGCCGCCGTTCCACCGGCGGCTCCTGGACGCGGGCCGCGGTCCCTGCCGCGAGTACGGGCTGTTCCTGGCGGGCGGGTACGCGCTGAAGGCGCACGGGCTGGTCGGCCGTCCCAGCGGTGATCTCAACCTGGCCGCCGCACTCGCCGTTCCGGTGGCGGAGGCGGCCGGTGTCCTCGCCGGGCGCTACCGGGGCGACGGCCTCACGGTCGGCGCCGGGCCGGGCGACGACTGGTTCGCCCGGATGACCGTGACGGATCCGGTGACGGCCCAGTCCTGCGACGTGGACCTGATGCGGACGGCCCTGACGGTGAGCCCGGTCACGGTCGACGGCTGGCCCGTCGTCGGGTTCGACGACGCGGTCGGGCTGAAGATGCGCGCCGTCCACGACCGGTGCGGCGCGCGCGACCTGCTGGACGTGGCGGCCCTGGCGGGGCAGTACGGGTTCGAGCGGCTGGAGTGGCTGGGCCGCGCGCACCAGCCGGAGTTCTCCCTGCGCCGGCTCGCCGACCGGCTGGAGACGGCGGTGCTCCGCCACGAGGACGCCGAGTCCTACGGGCTGGACGAGGAGGAGGTGCGGCGGGCCCTGCGGTTCGCCGCCGAGTGGGCGCACGACATCAACATGCGCCTGTACGAGGACGCGGCCTTCGAGGCCGACGGCCTCAACCCCGATCTCTGACCGGCGGGGTGAGCCAGTCGCGGGGCCGGGCGAGCTGCCGGGCGCGGGCGTAGGCGGTGTCCAGGCCGAGCAGCACGTGACCCCGGTAGACCTCCTGCGCGTCGTCCCGGGTGACCACCAGTGCGGTGTCCACGGTGTCGGGCGTGGTCAGCGACAGCGGCAGCAGGAGCTGGACGCGTTCGGCCGCCGGGTCCCAGCAGGGCACCGCGGCGCGGTAGTCGCGCCGCACCCGCTCCTCGGCCCGCCGCAGCGCCCCCTCCAGCACCAGGCCCGCCTGGTACGGGTTGGAGTTGAGCGGGGCGGGCAGCGCGGCGAGGTTCTCCTTGGACTCCAGCAGCAGCTTGGGGTTGACGCTCAGCTCCCGGCGCCAGTCGTACACCAGCTCGGCGGGCTCCTCGGCGTAGGCGGCGGCCGGGGGCAGCTCCGGGAAGCGCTCGTGCAGCTCCCGTTCCGACTCCGGGTACCAGCCCTGGAGCTGCCAGGGGGCGCCGTCGGGGTCGCGGTTGGGCGCGAACAGCCCGTAGATCGCCTCCTGCTGCGGGGTCACCAGGCCGGTGTGGAAGACGCTGCGGGTGCCGTCGGCGGAGGTGAGGATCCGCCGCTGCTGGTAGAGGCGTTCGAAGGCCCACTCGACGTACTCGCGGAGCACCCACGTGGCGTCCGTCCGCGCGCCGGTGGGGCCGCCCCACGGCTCGGGCTCGGCGAGCCGGGCCAGCAGGTCGAAGAAGTCGTCGCCGCCCTGCTCGCCGTCCACCCGCAGCGGGCCCAGGCTGGCGTGCTTGTACAGCGCCCGCTGGGGGCGGCGCGCGGCCGGGGGCGCCTGCGGGACGGGCGGCTGCGTCTCGCCGAGCTGCGGGGCGCGCGGGGCGCCGCCGTTGACCGCGCCGGAGAACGGGGGCGCGGGGAGCGGGTTCACCGGGCCGGGACCGCTGCGGGAGGGGGCGAAGGAGCCGTTGGCCCCGAACGGCGGCGCGGAGGTCTCCGCCGGGGAGCCCGCGTCGTTCGTGCCGCCGTACGGGAGGGGCCCGGTGCTGCGGCCCAGCTCGTTGTAGGGGGCGGACTTGGCGTCGTGCGGCGTCACAGATCTTCTCCGGCGTCGGTGGGGATCACCAGCGTAGTTGGTGGCGCGACGCTCCTTTTCACCGCATGCGCGAAGAGCCCGCCGCGGGCCAGGCGGTAGGGTGCGACTCGAACGGGATTCTAGAAGGAGTGTCGATGAGCCGGTTCGACGATGCGACGGCGGTCCGGCGGGCCGCCGAGGGGCGCTACACGGCGGACCTCGACGGGGGCTACGCGATCGGCGAGGCGCTCAACGGCGGTTACCTCATGGCGGTGCTGCTGCGCGCGGCGGTGGACGCCTCCCCGCACGCGCATCCGGTGGCCACCAGCGCCGCCTTCCTGCGGGTCGCCAGGCCGGGCCCGGCCGAGGTCCACGTCGAGACCCGCAAGACCGGCCGCACCGCCGCGATGGCCCGGGTGTCCCTGGTGCAGAACGGCGAGCCGATCGTGGACGCCCAGGTCACCACCGGCACCCTCGACCCCGAGGTCGTGCCGGTCTACGCCGGGGAGGCGCCCCCGCCGCTGCCGCCGCTGGACAAGTGCACCGGCGCCGGGCCCTCGGAGGCCGACCGGGGCTTTGCCGATCGGGTGGACATGCGTTTCGACCCGGCCACCATGGGCTGGCTCGACGGACAGCCCAGCGGACGCCCGGAGAGCCGCGCGTACTTCCGGCTGCGTGACGACGACCACGCGCCCGACGCCTACCTGCTGGCCCTGGCGGTGGACGCGCTGTTCCCCGTGGTGTTCAACACGGGCGCGTACGGCTGGGCGCCCACGGTCGAGCTGACCTGGCACATGCGCGCGGTCCCCGCCCCGGGGTGGCTGGCGGTGCACGGCGGCGGGCGGCTCGTGGCGGGCGGCTGGTTCGACGAGGAGGTCGAGGTGTGGGACTCCGCCGGCCGGCTCGTCGCGCAGAGCCGCCAGATCGCGCGCGCCGGGCGCGGGGGAAAATGACGGTCACGTGAACATGTGATGTGCGACGCAACACGCGCTTCGCAGGCCGCCGGTCGCCTAGCCTAAAGCACCATGTCCGACGCGCCCATCGGGATTTTCGACAGTGGTTACGGGGGTCTCACCGTCGCCCGCGCCATCCTCGATCAGCTCCCGGACGAGCCGATCCTGTACCTCGGTGACTCGGCGCGTCAGCCCTACGGTCCCCGGCCGATCGCCGAGGTCCGCGCGTTCGCCCTGGAGATGCTGGACGCCCTCGTCGCCGAGGGCGTCAAGATGCTCGTCATCGCCTGCAACAGCGCCAGTTCCGCGATGCTGCGGGACGCGCGCGAGCGTTACACCGTGCCGATCGTGGAGGTCATCACCCCCACGACCCGGCGGGCCGCCCGGGCCACCGCCAACGGGCGGGTCGGCCTGATCGCCACGCGCGCGACGGTCACCAGCCGCGCCTACGAGGACGCCTTCGCCGCCGCCCCGCACATCGAGCTGACCAGCGTGGCGTGCCCCCGGTTCGTCGAGTTCGTCGAGAACGGCGTCACCGGCGGCCCGGACCTGCTGGCGGCGGCCCGCGGCTACCTGCGGCCCGTCGTCGACGCCGGGTGCGACACGCTGATCCTCGGGTGCACGCATTACCCGTTGCTGACGGGCGTCATCTCGTACGTCGTCGGGGACGGGGTCACACTGGTCTCGAGTGCCGACGAGACCGCCAAGGACGTTTACCGAGTACTTCAAGACCAGGGCCTGGCCCGTGCGCGGACCGCCGCCCCGCCCGTCCACCGGTTCCGCGCCACCGGTGACCCCGCGGCCTTCGCGAGGCTGGGACGGCGGTTCCTGGGCCCGGAGATCGGCCTCGTGGAGGCCGTGCCGGGCGCCGCCCTGACCACTTGAGTTCCTCGGGGCAGCAGAGGAGGAATCGACCGTGCGGGTCACTGTGATCGGCTGCTCCGGCAGCTTTCCCGGGCCGGAGAGCCCGGCGTCCAGCTATCTGGTGGAGGCGGAGGGCTTCTCCCTGCTGCTCGATCTCGGCAATGGCGCGCTCGGCTCCCTGCAGCGTTTCCATGACGTGCTCGACATCGACGCGGTCTGTTTCACGCATCTGCATCCGGACCACTGTCTGGACCTCACCGTGTACTGGATCGCGCGGGTCTACTGCCCGTTCGGCCGCGCCCCGGTGATCCCCGTCTACGGCCCCCGGGGAACGGCCGAGCACATGGCCAAGGCGTACGAACTGGAGCCCAACCCGGACATGGACGCCGCGTTCGACTTCCGGCTCTTCCCCTCCGCGCCGTTCGAGATCGGCCCGTTCCGGGTGACCGCCGCCCTGATGAACCATCCCGTCGAGGCGTACGGGCTGCGCATCGAGCACGGCGGCCGGGTCCTGACCTACTCCGGCGACACCGGCGAGTGCGACGCCCTGGTCGACCTGGCCCGCGACGCCGACCTGTTCATCTGCGAGGCGGCGTTCGTCGAGTCACGGCCGAACCCTCCCGACATGCACCTCACCGGCCGTGAGGCGGGGGAGCACGCGGCCCGCGCCGGGGCCGGGCGCCTGGTCCTCACCCACCTGCTGCCCTGGAACGACCCCGCCGTGACGCTCGCCGAGGCCAAGATGAGCGACTACTCGGGGACCATCGAGATCGCGCAGGTGGGCACGGTCTACGACCTGTGAGCCCGCCATTCCCGGGCGGGGTACTAGGGTGAGGTCTATGGCACGCCCTGACGATCGCGCACCCGACCAGCTCCGTCCCGTCCGGATCCAGCGAGGCTGGCTCGACCACGCCGAGGGATCCGTGCTCATCGAGTTCGGGGGCACCCGCGTGCTGTGCGCGGCCTCGGTGCAGGACTCGGTGCCCCGCTGGCGGCGCGAGAGCGGGCTCGGCTGGGTCACCGCCGAGTACGCGATGCTGCCGAGGGCGACCAACACCCGGGGCGACCGCGAGTCGGTCAAGGGCCGGCTCGGCGGGCGCACCCAGGAGATCTCCCGGCTGATCGGCCGGTCCATCCGCGCGTGCGTGGACTTCAAGGCGCTCGGCGAGAACACCGTCGTCCTCGACTGCGACGTGCTGCAGGCCGACGGCGGCACCCGTACCGCCGCCATCACCGGCGCCTACGTGGCGCTGGCCGACGCGGTGACCTGGATGCGCGAGCGCAAGCTCACCAAGGGCGACCCGCTGATCTCCTCGGTGGCGGCGGTCAGCGTCGGCGTCGTCGACGGCGAGCCCCGGCTTGACCTGTGCTACCTGGAGGACGTCAAGGCCGGCACCGACATGAACGTCGTGTGCACCGGCGACGGCCGCTTCGTGGAGGTCCAGGGCACCGCCGAAGGACAGCCCTACGACCGTTCCGAACTCGACGCGCTGCTCGACCTGGCGGTCGGCGGCTGCGCGGAGCTGACCCGGCTGCAGCGGGAGGCGCTGGGCCGATGACGCGGATCGTGCTGGCCACCCGCAACCAGGGCAAGATCGCCGAGCTGCGGCGGATCCTCGGCGGGATCGACGTGGCGGGCCTGGCGGAGTTCCCCGGCGCGCCCGAGGTCCCCGAGACCGAGTCCACCTTCGCGGGCAACGCCCTGCTCAAGGCCCGCGCCATCGCCGCGCACACCGGGCTGCCCGCCGTCGCCGACGACTCCGGCCTGTGCGTGGACGCCCTGAACGGGATGCCCGGCGTGCTGTCGGCCCGCTGGTCCGGGCGGCTCGGCGACGCCACCGGCGACAAGGACCGCGCCAACCTCGACCTGGTCCTCGACCAGATCGCCGACGTGGCCCCCGCCCTGCGCCGCGCCCACTTCGCGTGCGCGGCGGCGCTGGCGCTGCCGACGGGGGAGGAACGCGTCGTCGAGGGCCGGATGTCCGGCCACCTGGTCGACGCGCCCCGGGGCTCCGGCGGCTTCGGGTACGACCCGATCTTCGTCCCGGATGGCGAGACCCGCACCACGGCGGAGATGTCCCCCGAGGACAAGGACGCCATCAGCCACCGCGGCAAGGCGTTCCGGGCCCTGGCGGAGGTCCTGCCCGAGATCCTCGGCACCCGCGCCGAGTGAGCCGCGGTCTACAGTGACGCTCATGTCCTCGACCGTCGTCATGCTGCTGATCGGCGTGCCGTTCGGCCTGCTGATCCTGAGCTTCCTGCTGATGACCGTGGCGGCGGGCTTCGGCGGGTCCGCCGCCAAACGGCGCGCGGCGGCGGCGCGGCCCGCGCCGGCGCTCACGCCCGAGGCGCACCAGGAGGTCTGGGAGCTCGCCCGGTCCGGGAAGATGATCCACGCCGTCAAGCGGATCCGGCAGGAGACCGGTCTCGGCCTCAAGGAGGCCAAGGACTACGCCGAGGCCATCCGGGACGGCGGGGCGCCCCCGGCGGCCCCCGGCGGGCTGCTGTCGGACCGGGTCCGCGCGTTCCTGCACGCGGGCGACCGCGACGCGGCCGTCGCGCTGGTCCGGGCCGAGACCGGGATGGGGCTCGCCGAGGCCGTCCGGTTCGTGGACGCGCTCGACTGACGCGCGGGCCCTGGTGGCCGCCGGTCAGCGGTCGTCGCGGGGGCTGCCCAGCCGCAGCCCCGGCAGGGTGTCCCAGCCGACCACCTCGATGATCGCCCGTAGCCGCTCGGGGATCCGGTCGATCACCAGCGGCCCCCGCCCCCGGCGGCGCGCGGCGGCCTCGGCGAGCATCGTCAGCGCGCCCAGGTCGATGAACTCCAGCCCGGCCAGGTCCACGTGCACCGGGTCGCCGTCCGCGCAGGCCATGGTGGTGCTGAGCGCCTCGCTGAACACCGCGTGCCGCGACGCGTCCAGCTGCCCGCCGACCGCCAGCCCGACCGGGTGGAACGTGCGCTCGATGCGCAGCACCGCGTCCTCGAAGTGCGGGTCGGGGGTGACCGTCACCGCGTGCGCGTCGGCGAGGGCGTCCAGCACCGCCGCCCCGCACGCCCGGTCGATCTGGCACACCGCCGTCGCCGCCGTGCTGGGCGCCACGGCCTGCTCGATCTGCCGTTCGCAGGCCAGCATCAGGTCGAGCCCGCCGGGCCGGCCCAGCGTCCACGTCAGGTCGGCCACCACCCGCACACCCCGGTACCCGGCCTCCACCGCCGCGCGGATCTCCGCCCGCAGCGCCGCGGTGAGCCGTCCCGGCTCCAGCGCGGCGGCGTCCGGGCCGTCCAGGGACAGCACCGTCACCCGGTCTCCCGCGAACGGCGGCTCGGCACAGTCCGCGCCGCCGACCACGATGATCCGGTCCTCGCCCGCCAATCCCTGCCGCACGAACGCGCCCAGCACGTGGGACCGTTCCTCGGCGCCGCCGAACGCCAGCCAGGCGTGGTCGCCGGGTCTCAGCTCGCCGACCGGCCGCCGGACCGACCAGGGTGACTCCATCGCACGCTTCACCGCCAAAACCGCCGGGTCCGTTTCAGCGTACGCCCGGCGTACCGCTCCCCGGCGGGGCCGCCGTGGCTCGGTTTTCCGGCTATTTGAGACCGGACCGGAATGCACGTGCAGTCGCCCGGAGAGCCCGCCCGGACAGGGGAAACGGCATGCGGGCGGGCCCCGCCGGGAGGCTAGACTGAACCGGCGTCTACGGACGGTCCGGCGGGCGTGGCGAAATCGGCATACGCGGCAGGTTTAGGTCCTGTTGGTGGAGACACTGTGGGGGTTCGAGTCCCCCCGCCCGCACCATCGCCCCGCGTGCGGCGCCTCTACAGACCCAGGTCCTTGCGGAGGCGCCCCACGTGACCGGTGGCCTTCACGTTGTAGTACGCCTTCTCCACCCTGCCCTCGGCGTCGATGATGAACGTCGAGCGGATGACCCCGACGACGACCTTGCCGTAGAGCTTCTTCTCGCCGTACGCCCCGTACGCCTGGAGGACGGCGGTGTCGGGGTCGGACAGCAGCGGGAAGGTCAGCCCCTCCTTCTCGCGGAACTTCGCGAGCTTGGCGGGCGTGTCGGGGGAGACGCCGACCACCGTGACGTCGGCGGCCTCGAAGTCCGCCAGGTTGTCCCGGAAGTCCACGGCCTCCTTGGTGCACCCCGGCGTCATGGCGGCGGGGTAGAAGTACAGCACGACGCGCTTGCCGCGCAGCGACGCGAGGGACACCGGCTCGCCGTCGGCGTCCAGAAGCTCGAAGTCGGGGGCCACGTCGCCGGGCTGCAAACGGTCGGTCACCAGGTCCGCCTTTCCTCTCGGATGTTCCTCGCCCACGGTACCGGGACGGACGTCGGGCGGGGCGGAGGGGGCGTTCGGCGCCGGCACCTGCCAGACTGATCGGATCATCTGCCGCATCGGCTCGGACGAGAAGGACACGGCATGGCTGACAGGGCCCGCGATCCGGAGGCGCTGGAGAAGGAGATCGAGCGCACCAGGGCGGAACTGGCGCGCACCATCGACGCGCTGGCGGACCGGGTGAACCCCCGCAACGTGGCACAGCGCGGCGTCGCCCGGCTGAAGGAGGAGGCCGGGCAGGTCGCCGCCTCGGTCGGGGCGATGATGGTCCCGGTCGAGGGCGAGGACGGCGAACCGGGCGAACTGGACCGCCGGATCGTCATGATCGCCGCCGGCGCCGCGGTGGCCGTCACCGTCCTGATCCTCTGGCGGCGTGCCAGGGGTGGGGGGTCGACCCCCCACACCCCCCGCTAGGCGCGTCGAACGCATCCTCACTCCGCTGGCGCTCCGCTGCGGTGCATTCGACGCGCCCAGGTTTCCCCGGCTCCGCTGGCGCTCCGCCGAGGAAACCTGCGCTCGCTGGGGGAGGTCCCCCAGACCCCCCATTTCCAGATTCATGTGTTCGTGGCGGGAGACGATTTTCTGAGGTCGGTCTGTGGAGTACCTCCGGGCCACATCGATGTGTGCCAGGCGTCTCACGACCGCGCGACGCAGGTTCAGGGTCACCGCCTATCCCCGCCCGACTCTTCTGATGGTGGAAAGGAAGGCCCTGAACGGCCGAGGTACGGGTGTTCTAAGCCCGGCCACAGGAAATGCCCGGCCCTTCAGGCGGGTGGCCCGGAGCGCCAGCGGAGGGCCGCCCGGCTGAAGCCCATGAGGCCGGGCGCGGGGGGCGTAGGGGGGTCGCCCCCCCACACAGATCAACGCAGCGTGGGCTCTGCTCTGGTTACTGCGTTGGGGCCGCTTTCCAGTTCGGCTTCGGGGATGTAGGGGATCACGAACGCGTAGTCGGCCAGGATGTCGGCGGGGACCTCGGTGGACTCGCCGAAGGTGGCGATCTCGCCCCAGCAGGGGGCGCCGAGGGAGCCGCTGTGGTGGCGTACCGACAGGCCGGCGCACAGGTTGGCGAACCGGAGCCGCTGGAGCAGGGGCCAGCCGGCGAGGGTGCCGAAGACGAAGCCGGCGGCGAACACGTCGCCGGCGCCGGTGGTGTCGAGGGCCTCGACGGGGAGGGCGGGGGCGTAGGCGCGTTCGCCGGTGTCGGAGTCGATGGCGATGGCGCCCTGGGAGCCCTGCTTGACGACCACGACGGGGGCGCGGGGGGCCAGGGCGGCGAGGGCGTCCTCGGGGGTGCGGGTGCGGGTGTAGGCCATCGCCTCGACGGCGTTGGGGAGGAAGACGTCGACCTCGGCGAGGCGGTCGAGGACGTCGGTGGACCAGGTCTCGGTGGGGTCCCAGCCGACGTCGGCGAAAACGCGGGCGCCCGCGGCGCGCATGGCGGAGGCCCAGGGGGGGACCGGGCGGTCGATGTCGATGAAGCAGGTCGAGGCGCGCGGCGGCATGGCGACCAGTTCGTCGGGCGGCATGGGCATGGGCCGGGCGTAGGTGACCATGCTGCGGTCGGAGTCGTAGGCCATCGACACGGTGACCGGGGTGGGCCAGCCGGTGGGGCGCCGGGACCAGGTCAGGTCGACGCCCTCCTGCTCCGACAGGGTCCGCCACAGGTAGGCGCCGAACATGTCGTCGCCGACGGCGGTGGCCAGCCCGGTGCGCAGCCCGAGGCGGCTCATGGCGACCGCGATGTTGGCGATGCCGCCGGGCGCCGAGCCCAGGCCGTCGGTGACCAGTTCGGTGCCGGGCGGCGGCAGGCCGGGCAGCCCGGTGAAGATCATGTCCATGAAGACCCGGCCCGCCAGGAAGACGTCCAGGTCGGGTTCGGCGCCGCCGGGGCCGTGTTCTCCGGCGGCGCGCAGCCGCCGTCCGGCGCCGCCCCGCTCGGCGCAGGGGTCGGCGAACGGTGGCTCCGGCGGGGCGTCCGGGCGTGGTGCGGCCATCGGCGCCTTCCCATCGAGGATCCGCATCCTCAGCCCTCCTCACGTCCGTTTCGGACGGTCTCAGGCACGATTGTGGCCGACGGCACTGACATCAGAGGTCCGGCGGGCTCGCGGTGAACCGTGCCTCGACGGCCGCGCGGACGGTCTGCGTGGCGGGTTCCAGCGAGATGGACTCCGGTTCGCCGTCCATCTCCATGGCGGCGGAGGCCCCGTAGGCGACCGGGACGGCGTCGAACGGCTCGGCGCCCTGGGAGCCGAGGCCCTCGTCGGACAGCTCGACGAGCCCGGTGAGGCGGCAGCCGAGGGCGTCGGCGTAGCCGCGGGCGCGTTCGACCGCCTGCCCGACGGCCTGCCGGGCGGCCCTGGTGTACACCTCGCTGTCGCGGCGCAGCGCCCAGCGGGGGCCGTCCACGCGGGTGCGGTCCTGGTCGCCGAGCCGGGTGATCAGCTCGCCGAGCACCGCGAAGTCGACCACGGTGACCCTGACCCACACGGTGCCCTGGTAGTAGTGGATGTCGCCCTCACGCCGCCGGTACTTGAGCACCGGCGTGATCGTGAGGGCTCCGGTCTCCACCTTCTCGACGGCGTCCCCGTACGACCGGACCAGCTCCAGGCAGGCACGGTTGCGGGTGACGAGCTGGTCGAGGGCGGCACGCCGGTCGTGGTCCTTGGACTGGACGGTGACCGTCAGCTCGGCGATCTCGGCGTCGGCCTCCAGCACCGCCTCGCCGCGCACGCTGATCACGGGGGCATCGCTCATGCACCCAATGTAGGGGTGAGTCAGAGGAACGTGCGCCCCTCGCCCCGGTAGGTGGGGACGGTGGCGACCAGCTCGTCGCCCTCGACCAGGTGGAGTTCGGCGAACCGTTCGCACAGTTCGCCGGCCTTGGTGTGCCGGAACCAGACGCGGTCGCCGACGGCGAGCCGGTCGGCGGCCTCGCCGAGCAGGGGGGTCTGGACCTCCCCGGCGCCCTCGTGGGAGTCGTACGCCAGACCCTCGGGCAGGTAGGGCTGCGGCAGCCGGAGCGGGTCGGCGGGGCCGGAGGCCAGGTAGCCGCCGCCCAGGCAGGTGACGACGCCGGGCCCGGGGCGGCGGACCACGGGCAGCGCGAACAGCGCGGCGGGGCGGCCCCGGAAGGCGCTGTAGTGGTCGAACAGGTGGGGGTGGTAGAGCCCGGAGCCCGCGGCGACCTCGGTGACGGCGCGTTCGGCGGCGGTCTTCTCCACGCTGCCGGTCCCGCCGCCGTTGACGAACTCCAGGTCGGGCTGGACGCGGCGGACGGCCCGGACGATCGCCGCGCGCCGCCGGGCCAGCTCGATCCGCGACCGGGACTGCATGATCCGGATGGCCCGGGCGCGGAGCGGGTTGCCGGGCGGCAGGTCCCCGACCCCGGCGATCTGGGACTCGTACGCCATGAGGCCGACGAGGCGCAGCGACGGGTGGCGCCCGATGCGGGCGGCCAGTTCGGCGGCCTGGGCGGGGGTGCGGACGGGGGAGCGGCGGGCGCCGACGCGCAGCCGCCCGCCGAGGGCGCGGTAGCCCGCGTCGATGTCGAGGCAGACACGGACGGGCGTCCGGGTCCCCGCATCGCGGACGGCCCGGTCGATCATCGTGAGGTGGTCGGGGGAGTCGACCATGACGGTGACGGTGGCCAGCGCGTGCTCGTCGGCGGCCAGCCGGGCGAGGGCGGCGGCGTCGGCGGTCGGGTAGGCGACCAGGATGTCGTCGCCGGCGCGTTCGGCGGCCAGCCAGAGCGCCTCCGGCAGGGTGAACGCCATGATCCCGGCGAACCCGTCCATGGCCAGGACCTCCGCGAGCAGCGCGCGGCACCGTACCGACTTGCTGGCCACCCGGATCGGCGTGCCCGCGGCCCGGCGCACCAGGTCGGCGGCGTTGGCGCGGAAGGCGTCGAGGTCGACGATCGCGAACGGCGCCTCGATCGCCGCCGTGGCGGTGTCGTACCGCTTGCGCAGGTTCATTGGGCGGAGACTAACATGAGAAGCCTTCATATTCTAGCGGGTGCGGCCAGCCCGGCCAGGCGGGCCAGCCGCCGGTGCGAGTCCAGCACGTCGTCCCGGTCGTACGTGCTGGTGTGCACCAGGATCTCGTCGGCGCCACTGCGCGCCACCAGCCTTTCGAGTGCCTCGGCGACCTCCTCCTCCGTCCCGTGGATGTGCCCGCGCAGGCCCTGCTCGAAATGCGTCCGTTCCCGGTCGGTCATCTCCAGCGCCAGCACCTCCTCGGCGGGCATCAGCGGAGGGAAGACCCCGCGCGTGCGCGAGTAGGCGTTCGACCACGCCTCCGACACCAGCAGCCGGTGCGCCGCCTCCCGCGTCTCGGCCACCGCGACCGTCCCGGACACCACGACGTACGGCTCGGCCGCCCACACCGACGGACGGAAGGCGGCGCGGTAACGCTCGATCGCGGCCAGCATCCGGTCCTCGCCGAAGGCGGCGGCGGTCACCACCGGCAGCCCGAACTCGGCCGCGATGTCCGCCCCCGACCCGGTGGCCAGGATGAACGGCGGCACGTTCAGGCCCTCGGCGGGCCAGGCGTGCACCCCCGGATGCACCTGCTGGTCGCCGCGCAGGTAGCCCAGCAGTTCGGCGAGCTGGGCGGGGAAGTCGTCGGCGTCCTCCTTGCCGTGGCCCAGGGCCCGCCGGATGCCCGAGGTGAACCCCACGGACCGGCCCAGCCCCATGTCGATCCGCCCGGGGTGCAGGGCCTCCAGCACCCCGAACTGCTCGGCCACGACGATCGGCCGGTGGTTGGGCAGCATCACGCCGCCGGTGCCGACCCGGATCCGCGAGGTCGCCGCCGCGATGGCCGCCGCCAGCACGGTCGGCGCCGAGCCCGCGACCCCGGGCACGCTGTGGTGTTCGGAGACCCAGAACCGGTGGTAGCCGAGGGCCTCCGCCTGCCGCGCGAACCGCACCGTGTCGCGCAGCGCCGTGGGGTGGTCCTGGCCGCGCCGCGTCCGGGACCGGTCCAGGACCGAGAACCTGGTGGACCGCAGTAGAGAGCTCACCTTCAGATCAACATCGGGGAGCCCGCAGGATTCCGCGGCGGGCGCGAGCAGGGCCGATATCGTGGAGGAACGCCTTCGACCTAGGAAGCCCTCGACGTGAGCTCCGACTACATCCTGACGCTGTCGTGCCCGGACCGGCCCGGCATCGTCGCCGCCGTCTCCGGCCTGCTGGCCGAGCGCGGCTGCAACATCCTGGAGAGCCAGCAGTACGGCGACACCGCCACCGGCCGCTTCTTCATGCGGGTGCAGTTCGCCGGAGGGCCGGAGGTCACCGGGGACGGGCTGCGCGCGGCGCTGGCCGAGATCGCCCCGGAGTTCGCCCTCGACTGGCGGCTGCACGACGCGGCGGTCCGCACCCGCGTGCTGATCATGGTGTCGAAGGCCGGGCACTGCCTGAACGACCTGCTCTACCGGCAGCGGTCGGGGCTGCTGGACATCGACGTGGTGGCGGTGGCCTCCAACCATCCGGACCTGCGCCCGCTCACCCAGTCGTACGGCATCGACTACCACCACCTGCCGATCGCGCCCGGCGGCAAGGCGGCGCAGGAGGCCGAGATCCTCACGCTGGTCGAGCACTACAAGGCCGACCTGGTGGTGCTCGCCCGGTACATGCAGGTGCTCTCCGACGACCTGTGCGGCAGACTGCCCGGCCGGATCATCAACATCCACCACTCGTTCCTGCCCAGCTTCAAGGGCGCCCGGCCCTACCACCAGGCGCACGCGCGCGGCGTCAAGCTGATCGGCGCCACCGCGCACTACGTCACCGCCGCCCTGGACGAGGGGCCGATCATCGAGCAGGAGGTCGCGCGGGTCGACCACACCCACGGCCCCGGCGACCTGATGGCGGTCGGCCGGGACATGGAGTGCCTGGCGCTGGCCCGCGCCGTCCGGTGGCACAGCGAGCACCGTGTCCTGCTGAACGGCGACAAGACGGTCGTCTTCCGCTGAACCCGCGCGGCCGCCGAGGTGTGGCCGCCCTCCTCGGGGTGATGAAAGGCCCATGGGAGTCGTCGCGATGAGCGCCACCGGCAGGGTCGCCGCAGTCTGCCGCCGTGGCGTGGAAGGTCTGGCCACCCTGCTCGTCCGGGACCCGCCGGTCCCCGGCGCGGCGGTCCGGGCGCTGTCCCGCGAGGTCCGCGCGCTGCCGGGGGTCCGCGAGGCGCGGGTGCGCACCGCGGGGACCCCGGCCCGGCCACGGCTGCTGCTGACCGTGCGGTGCGCCGATCCCGCCGGCCTCTACGCGGCGCTGGAGAACGGCCCGGTCGCGGCCTGCCGGCGGACCGCGAAAATGCCCGAATTGCCGGTCATCATCAATTTCGAGATGAATCTCCC